>JAAVYL010000091.1 GCA_022791075.1 Lawsonibacter sp.
GGCCAGCGGCAGCTGCTGGCCATCGCCCGGGCCGCCGTGGCCGACCCGCCCGTGATGATTCTGGACGAGGCCACCTCCTCCATCGACACCCGCACCGAGGCCCTCATTCAGCAGGGCATGGACGCTCTCATGAAGGGCCGGACCGTGTTCGTCATTGCACACCGCCTGTCCACCGTGCGCAACTCCAACTGCATTGTGGTCATTGAACACGGCGAGATTGAGGAAAAAGGCAGTCATGAGCGCCTTCTGGAGGAAAAGGGCCGGTACTACAGACTGTACACCGGACAGTTCCAGCTCTCCTGATGCGAAAGGGGCCCCGCCAGCCGGCGGGGCCCCTCAAACTGCCAGCTCACTGGCTTTTCACTTCTTCGGCACTGCCCGGCGGTACATCCAGCCCAGCACATTGCCCCCCAGGGTGGAGAAAACAGCAATGAGAACCAGCATTTCATCCGCCATATTGGAAAAAAAGCAGGCCATCCGGACAAATACAAGGACAAACACCACACAGAGCGCCGGGTACAGAGGACAGACGCCCTGCCGCTTGCCCAGAGATACCCCGGAGAAAAAGCCGCCCACAGGCAGAAACACATAGGGGTAGAGCACTCCGGACAGAACCGGGAGCTCCAGAAAACTGCCCCGCTGTATTTCATGCTCTGCCCACCGCAGGAGTAAGGGCAGAATCAGGCACAGCAGAAGGGCAAACGGCAGATAGGGCAGGGTCTCCCGCCATTTCAGGGGGGAGGGCCCGGCATCCAGCCCCAGCAGGGTGCGCAGCTGCATGACCTCCACATACCAGCCGATCCACCGCCCCATCCAGATCAGGGCATACAGCAAGGCCAGCATCCCCTCCAGCAGCAGCAGTACTGCCCAATCCCAGCCATAGAACTGGACCATCAGCAGCAAAAACAGCGCAGAGGTCACCATGAAGTGAATCCCGGAGCGCAGCAGCAGGGTTTTGCCGTCGTCGGCAAAGGGCAGAGTGGCCGCCCCCGCCGTCCCTCCCAGGCCGGCGCACAGCAGGCACTCCAGAGGGGCCGCCCCCCTGGTCAGGGTCACATAGGGCACCAGGACCACACAGGCCAGCAGCCCCAGCACACTCCCCGCTGAAACCCGGACTGTCCATACTCTATTCAGATTCTTCATGCCGTCTCCTCCTCCCCAAATTCAGGGTTTCCTTAATCTTTTTCACATACCGCCGGGATACATAGGCGTGGACTGCTCCGTCCAGCGTCATACAGATAGTGCCCGACAGCGACAGATCCACTGCGGTAACCCGGTCCAAATTGATGATCTCCCCATTGGAGATGCGGACAAACCGGGTGGCGTCCAGCCGTTCCTCCAGCTCATAGAGCCGCAGACGGACGGCAAAGGTTTCCTCCGCCGTCTGGGCGGACACCCCCTTTCCATCGGTGTAAAACCGGAGAAATTCCCGCTGAGGCAAAAGCCGCTTCTCCTCTCCCCGGCTCACCGGGATGGGTCCCAGGGGCAGCCTGGACAGCTGCTCCGCCAGGCGGCGCAGCTCTTCACTGTCCTCCCCCGCCAGAATAACCATTTTAGGCTCCAGCCGGCCCGGCTCCACTTTAATCTCAACCTCCATATTCCGCCCCCTCTCCTCCCTGTTTTCTGTGCCCAGTATAGCCCCTGAACCCGGTTCTGTCTATAGCTGAGAGATAGCCGGTCATTTTTCGCAGATAGTCGGCAGTTTTGCCGTTGACAGACGGACCATCCTGGGATAAAATAGAGATGCACTGGTTCATACATGAAGGTCCTTATATCTGCCCCGATAGCTCAGCAGGATAGAGCGACCGCCTCCTAAGCGGTAGGCCGCTGGTTCGAATCCAGTTCGGGGTGCCAACAAAAGGGACTGCCCCCAGCAGTCCTTCTCCTGTCATGTGACTTACGCTTTTCCCCTCTCAATCTGGGCACGGCGCAGGCCGTGGATAAGGAAGTGCAGCTATGTACCATTGTTTTGTCCATTTTTATTTGGTGGGCCTGGAAAGGACGGAATCTGATACACTGAGAGAGATGCCCGCCTTTGATCATTTCGTCCATATGTTCACCGAGAGCGCCCAGCCAGATACCTCTCTGGCCTCCCGTGCGGACGTGATTCTGGCCGACCTGCGTGAAGTGGATGGGTGCTCGGTTGCACAGGCGCTGGCCGGCTCCAAGCGGCCAGATACCCAGCTGATTCTGCTTGCCAGCCCAGAGCAGGTCCCGCTGCTGACAGACAGCCTGCCCCACATCAGTGAAATCTGGACCCCTCCCCTGACGCAGGAGATGGTGCGGTTCCGCTTCCTTCGCTGGCAGCAGTGCTACAAGCAGAGCCGGGATCTGTGGCAAGCCAGTCATTTTCTGGAGACCACCATTAACAGTGTCCCCAACTTGGTCTGGTACAAGACCAAGGACGGCATCCACGAAAAGGTAAACGACAGCTTCTGCAAGACGGTCAACAAAACCAAACAGCAGGTGGAGGGCCGGGGGCATGCCTATATCTGGGATGTGGAGCAGGACGACCCCGCCTGCATTGAGTCTGAGCGGATTGTTATGGAGACCGAAAAAACCTGCATCTCTGAGGAGGTTGTCCAAACCGGCGCCGGCGCCCGGCTGCTCACCACCTATAAGTCCCCACTGTATGATCTGGACGGCAGCGTGATGGGCACTGTGGGTGTCGCCATTGACGTAACCCAGGAGCGGGCCTATGAGCTGGAGATCATTCAGAAGAATCAGACACTGGAGCGTCTGTTCACAAACCTCGACTGCGGTATTTTGTATCATTCTCTGGACGGTTCCCGCATTCGCAGCATCAATCGCGCCGCCTTGGACATCCTCGGGTATGGATCCCAGGAGGAGCTGCAGGCCGACGGCTTTCACATGGTTGCGCACACCGTTATGGAGGAGGACCGTGAAAAGCTGGAGAAGTGCCTTTACTCCCTAAAAAATGAGGGCGACAATATTAATACTGAGTACCGTGTTATCCACAAAAACGGAGATGTTATCTATGTAATGGGCAACATCAAACTGGTGGAAGAGGATGGAGAGCTGTTCTATCAGCGTTTTCTGCTGGACTACACCGCTCAGAAGCTGCAGGAGGAAGAGGAACGCTCTGAACTGGAACGGCGGCAGGCTGAGCTGGTGCAGGCTCTGAGCATTGACTACAATTTGGTATGCTTCTATAACCTGGATACCGGCAATGGCGGCCCCCTGCGCATTTATGACTGCAGATACAATATTTTAGAGCGTATTTTTAATGGCGAAATCTCCATAAAGGACAGCCTAGAGACATACATCACACAATGTGTTCACCCGGACGATCAGGCGTTGCTGCGGCAGGTTGTCTCCCCGGAGGATCTGAACGAAAAGCTCAATCTGAAAACCACATATACCGTCAACTACCGCACTATCTGCAACGGCGATCTGAGATATTTTCAGGTAAAGGCTGTCCGCGCCGGAGACTGGGACGTCACCCGGAATGTGGTGCTGGGCTTCCGCAATGTGGATGACGACACCCGCAAGGAGATGGAGAAAACTGCCCTTCTGGAGGATGCCTTGGCCCAGGCCAATCAGGCCAGCAAGGCCAAGAGCGCTTTCCTGTCCAACATGTCTCACGACATTCGCACACCAATGAACGCCATTGTGGGCTTTACTACCCTGGCAATCACCCACATTGATCAGCAGGACCAGGTGGAGGAGTATTTGAAAAAGATTCTCACATCCGGCAACCACCTGGTGAGTCTTATTAATGACGTATTGGATATGAGCCGGATTGAGAGCGGAAAGATGCATTTGGACGAGGCACTGTGCAGCCTGCCTGACATCCTTCACAGTCTGCGCAGCATTGTGCAGGCCGACATCCGGGCCAAGCAGTTGGATTTCTTTATTGACACAGTGGATGTGCTGGATGAGGATGTGTACTGCGATAAGCTGCGGCTGAACCAAGTGCTGCTTAATCTGCTGAGCAACGCCATCAAATATACCAGCCCAGGCGGAATTGTCAGTATGCGCATCATCGAAAAGCCTGGTGCACCGGCGGGCAGTGCCAACTATGAGTTCTGCATTAAAGACACCGGCATCGGCATGAGCGCGGACTTTGTATCCCACATCTTTGAACCCTTTGAGCGGGAGCGGAACTCCACCATCAGCGGGATTCAGGGAACTGGCTTGGGGATGGCTATCACTAAAAATATTGTAGACATGATGAACGGCTCTATCCGGGTACACAGTGAACAGGGCGTAGGCAGTGAATTCGTCGTCTCCTTTACTTTCCGCCTCCACGACCAGCCCAAGGAGCCTCAGGACATTCCCGAGTTGAAAAACTGCCGGGCCCTGGTCGTGGACGACGACTTCAACACCTGCGACAGTGTATCCTATATGCTTCAGCAGTTTGGAATGAGGGCAGAATGGACCCTATCGGGCAAAGAGGCCGTTCTGCGCACCCGGCAGGCGGTTATGCGCAACGACAACTACAGCGTCTACATTATCGACTGGCTCATGCCTGACATGAACGGCATTGAGGTGGCCCGAAGAATCCGCAAGGAGACAGGAGAGGATGTTCCCATTATTGTCCTCACCGCCTATGACCTGTCCGACATTGAGGAGGAGGCCAAGGAGGCCGGCGTGACTGCCTTCTGCAGTAAGCCGCTGTTTATGTCTGAGTTGAGAGGCTGTCTGCACTCTATTATACATGCGGAAAAGGAACCCCAACGTCCCCATGTTCCCAAGCACCACCACACGGGCCGTATTCTGCTGGCCGAGGACAATGAGCTCAATCAGGAGATTGCCATAGCTATTCTGGGCGAAGCCGGCTTCACCGTAGAGGTCGCGTCCAACGGCCAGATTGCTGTGGACATGCTGAAGAACCGCCAGCCCGGATACTACAACCTGGTTCTGATGGACGTGCAGATGCCGGTAATGGACGGTTATACTGCCACCCGAACCATCCGCACCCTGGAAAATCACCAGCTGGCCTCCATCCCCATTCTGGCCATGACTGCCAACGCCTTTGAAGAGGACCGTCAGGAAGCTCTGCGGGCCGGCATGAACGGCCACATCTCCAAGCCAATTAACATCGAAACCCTCTTCGATACCCTGAGCGAGATTGTCGATTGATCTCTGCAGGTTAAAAGCCGCCCGCCGAAGTTATTTTCGGCGGGCGGCTTTATTCTACTGTTTCTTTTTTCTCCTGTCCTCGTCCACCTCATAGGCTTTGATAATCTTCTGCACCAGCGCATGACGGACCACGTCCGACTCACCCAGGCGGAGAATCGCGATATCCTCCACCCCTTTGAGCACCCGCATGGCCTCCCGAAGACCCGACACCTTATCCGTTGGCAGGTCAATCTGGGTAATATCGCCGGTGATGACAATCTTGGAACCAAAGCCCAACCGGGTAAGGAACATTTTCATCTGCTCCCGGCTTGTGTTCTGGGCCTCATCCAGAATGATGAAGGAGTCGTCCAGGGTACGGCCCCGCATGTAGGCCAGAGGGGCTACCTCGATATTGCCCCGCTCCAGGTATTTTTGATAGGTGTCCGGGCCCAGCATCTCAAACAGAGCATCATACAGGGGACGCAGGTAGGGGTCCACCTTGCTCTGCAAATCTCCGGGCAGAAATCCCAGCCGCTCCCCCGCCTCCACTGCCGGACGGGTGAGGATAATGCGGTTGATCTCCTTGGACCGGAAGGCCGCCACTGCTGCTGCCACGGCCAGATAGGTCTTGCCTGTACCGGCGGGGCCAATCCCCAGGGTGACCACATTATTTTTGATGGCTTCCACATATTTCTTCTGCCCCAGGGTCTTGGCCTTGATGGGCTTGCCCTTTGCGGTGATGCAGATTACATCTCCCGCCAGCTGAACAATCTGGCTCTCTCTGCCCTCCTTGACCAACTGGACAATATAGCGCACATTCTGTTCGTTGATGGTCTCTCCCTTGGAGGCCAGGGTCATCAGGCTTTCAATGGCCTTGACCGCATACATGACCCCCTCCGGATCCTCTCCCGACACCTTGAGCAGGGAGTCCCGGTTCACCACTGTGACCCCCATCTCACGTTCAATAATACGGATATTCTCGTCAAAGGAGCCAAAAACATTGATGGTCTCCTCTAACCGCTCCAAACTGATGGTCTGTTCTGTCATGGGTAACTAATCTCTCCTTGGTATGGTCAAAATCTTCGGGCTGTTCCTATAGGTTTTCCGGAATTTCCTCCTCCCCCGGCATCTCCTGTCCAATCTCCTCCAGGCACTGCGCGGTGAGGGTAACCTCCAACTGCTCTCCCGCTATACGGGCGGAGAACTGGACGTCCTCTACCTCCCCATTCTCTCCGATGAGATCGCCCAGCTGCTTTTGCAGCTGTTCCTCCAGCAGCCCCCGGGCCGCCTCCCGGTCCACTTCTGCGGCGCGGGGCTGATACTCCCGAAAGGTCTCTCGTTGCAGGGTCAAAGGCAGTATCCCCCCGCCGGGGAGGACCGCTTGGCGTACCGTTGTCATTTTATCATACATGGACCATGTAATACCAGTATTTCCAAAAATTTTTATTCGCTTCCCAAAAATATTTACCGACCAAACACTCCGCTCCGCTCCGGTGTAGTCCTTAACCGCAGCCTGAATTGGAATTGCGGCGGTGAGTGTGCGCCAGGTCCGGGCCCAGACCCGGCCTCGGGCGTGGGTATGGTACTGGAGGGTCGGCATATCGCTGTACTGGATGGGCTCCATGATGACGGTTCCGGAAATCAGCACATCCCCCTTTGCCACAGTCTGCCCCTCCTGCACCACAGCGTCCCCCTGCTCCGGCTCTATGTGGAGGATCAGTCCGTCGGTCTGGGCCACAATATTGTAAAATCCTGTCTCGTCTATCCGCTCCGGCGCCTTTACCGCCTCCCGTACAATGACCTCTGCCCGGGTCCCGTGGAGGTTAATGGCCATCCAGGACAGGTCCTTCAGCTCCAGCAGAGCCTCCTGCGCCAGCTGTTTGCAGTTCAGACCGGGCCCATACACCCCCGGACGCACCCCCAGCCGCCTCAGCTGGCTTAGAATGACGGCGGTTGGCACCTTCTGGTTTCCGGTCACCTCCACGACAAGGACAAAGCGGGACAGAACACTCACCGCACACAGGGCAAAGGCCAGTCCCACCAGAAAGGCATACCGGGTGCGGAACCGGCTCAGAAAGTCGGGCAGGCCCCGGCTGGACTCCCGCTCCACCTGACACCCCGCCCGCCGGGCCAGCTCCTCAAGCCGCTTCAAGGTGTACCGTCTGGTGGTCAGACGCACGGTGTGTTCATCCAGCCACTCCATGGCCCAGAAATCCACGCCCTCCTGGGCGCACAGGTTAATCAGCCGCTCAGGGAACAGACCTGTCAGCCTGACGCACACCATCCCCCGGATCAGATTCATCAGATGCCGCATGTCTGCCTCCTCACGCCAACGTAATCTGGGAAATCTTCCCTGTAATCAGCAGCTCCAGTCCGGTCATGGCCCGCAGCTCCAGCTCCTGGCCCATCACCTTGATCAAATAGACACCGCCGCTGATGTGGATCTCCTCCCGGCCATAGGCCAGGATCCCCTTGTGATTCTCCACACGCAGCTCCCCATCTCCCACCAGCTCCAGCTTGGGCAGTCCCGCCAGGGCATCGGCAGGCAGGTCGAACACCTCCGCCGTCCGCTCCAAAAATCCAAAACGCCGGGGTCTCCGCTCCATAAAAATCACCTCTCCCCTATCTATATGATGGGGAGAGGCAGAACTTTCTTTTTTCCTCGCTTATTGAAGCCCTCATCCGCCTCACGCTCATGACAGCGGCACGGTACACGTCCCCCAGTCACCAGCGCCGGTGTTATAACGGACGACCACCTTCTCCTGTGTCCAATCCAGCTCATAGCCGCGGCTGTCGGAAAAAGGGCAGATATCGTGGGCCGCATAGGTCACGCCAGTCCGCTGGAGCAGACAAGGTCCGGCAGGCAGGCAGAACTCCCCCCAGACACTGAAAAGCCAGCTCTCCTCCCGAATCACCAGTCCCACCTCTCCGCCGGGATTGTACAGCGGGATATATTCAGAACGGGGATTGAAAAAAGCTGTAAAAAACAGGACCGTCAGCAGGATCAGCACCTCCGCTGTCAGGACAAGGGTCAGGAGAACCCCCCGTTCCCAGCCCCTTGTAAACCTGATAATGGCCCCATCCCCCCATACCATCAAGGTCAGCAGGAAGACCAGGGGCAAAACACAGGTCACCTTTACGCTGTCTACTGAACCAACCACCAGGATAAAGCCCATACTGCTGACCAGAAAGAGCAGGAGCATTCCTCCAACACATACCGCCAGAAGTGCCCAGACCACCCGCTGAAATCTTTTCCAAATCATGCTGCATTCCACCCTCCGGTAAATATAATGTCTGCAAAGCTCCAGAGCGCCACAAGCAGCAAAAGCAAAACGGACAGCGCCTGCACGCAGATCCAAAAGGCGGCGGATAAAAAGGACTTCCAACGGTTTTTCATGGCAAGTTCCCCTCTGTGTCGGGTACAAATTCCAAAATATCCCCAGGCTGGCAGTCCAGCGCCCTGCAGATTGCCTCCAGGGTGGAGAATCGTACCGCGCGAGCCTTATTGTTCTTCAAAATGGACAGGTTGGCCATTGTGATGTCCACCCGTTTGGCTAACTCCCCCAGTGACATCTTCCGCCTGGCCATCATCACATCCAGATTTACCACAATCGCCATCGTATTGCCCCCTAAATGGTCAGGTCCTGGTCCTCCTTCAGCTCCGCCGCCTGACGGAACAGGGCGGACATGACCTGAAAGAGCAGGCCAGCCATAAGAAATCCGGGGACGAACAAGGTGTTGTAGGTAAACAGCGGCGCCGGATTTTTCTCTATCCACAGCCAGAAGATCAGCCGCACCAGTGCTGTTCCGGAGACAATCCAGCAACACACCGCCGCCCGATGCAGCGCCCCAGCGTTCTTAGCCTGGAAAGGATTTCCCTCTAAAACAGTATCCAGCGCCCGCTTCGCCTGCCAGAAAATGACTGCGGTACAAATCCCGCACAGCACCAGAAATACAGCCAAAACAGTGGTATATTTGCTGTATTTCCAGACCTTTGAAAGTCCCTTCAGCCAGATGACAATTAAATTTGGATTGTATTCCCACATCATTTTCAAATACATCGGTTCCTCCCGCCAAAATACCATGGACGGCAAAATGAACAGCGCCAGGATATTGCACACAAACGTTATGAGAACAAACACACGCAGTACCTGGGCCAATTTTTGGACTGTTGTCCTTTCCATGGAAAATCCCTCCTTTCGATTGGCCCTATTCTAGCATCGAGAAAAACGATTGTCAATATTTTTTTATTGTTTTTCGATAAAATTTAAGGAAATGAGCGGCGAGGTCTCCCCCGCCGCTTTGTAGGCATATGTGCAGACAACGGCTCCGGCCTGCGTTATGTGGCATTGCCTCCATTTTTGGCAAAGTGGTCGCACCAGGGCCGCAGAGTGCAGCCTTGGCACTGAGGGCGGCGGGCGATGCACACCGCCCGGCCGTGGAGAACCATGCGGTGGCAGAAGTCGTTGGACTCCTCGGGAGGCAGAACCTTCCTCAGCTGCTGCTCCACCTTGCCAGGGTCCTTGGTGCCGTCGGTAAGGCCCAGCAGGCCGGTAATCCGGATGCAGTGGGTGTCGGCCACCACCACGCCCGGGGTGTGATAGACATCCCCCAGGATCAGGTTGGCGGTTTTCCTGCCCACTCCCGGCAGCTTGAGCAGGTCCTCCATAGTGTCAGGGACCTTTCCGCCGTAATCCCGAATCAGCATCTGAGAAGCCAGAACAATGTCCCTTGCCTTAGCCCGGAAAAACCCCGTCGAGTGGATATACTCCTCCACCTCAGAAATCTCGGCCTCTGCCAGAGCTTCCAGAGTGGGAAACCGGGCATACAGCGCCGGAGTCACCTTATTTACCCGCTCGTCGGTACACTGAGCTGCCAGACGGACCGAAAAGAGCAGTTCATAGTCCTTTTGATACTCCAGAGAACAGATACCGTCCGGATAGAGCGCCTTCAGCTCCTCCACAATGGCGCGGATTTCTTCTGGGGTCTTGTTCATAGTGGATCACCTCTTGATGATTGATGCGGACCATCCGAAGACCGCCACTACAATATACCATATCCCATGATAAATTTCGAGTATTTTCTGCAAAATCTCCTTGTCTTTTTTCTCTCTGGAGGATATGATGGAAAAAAGAGGTGAATTTCTATGAAAAGCTTGTTCTGCTGTCCCCTGTGCCGGGAGCCTCTGGAGCGGGAGGAGACACGCTGGTTCTGCCCCCAAAGGCATAGTTTCGACAGGGCCGCTGCCGGCTATGTCCATTTACTCCCCGCCAACCAAAAGCACTCCAAGGCCCCGGGAGACGACAGGGCCATGGTGGCCGCCCGGTCGGCTTTTTTGGACAGGGGATACTATCAACCCCTGCGCGAGGCCCTGTGCCAGGCGGTTCTGTCCTGTCTGGACTCCCCTCGCTCCCCCACCCTGCTGGACAGCGGCTGCGGTGAGGGGTATTACACTGCCGGACTGCATCAGGCCCTGGTCCAGGCGGGGCACCAGCCCCGGACAGCAGGTGTGGACCTGTCAAAGGCCGCCCTCCGCCGGGCGGCGAAGCGCCTGCCCCAGGGGGAATTTGCTGTGGCTTCTGTATACCATCTGCCCATTGCCGGCAAATCTGCGGATGTGCTGACAGACATTTTCTCCCCTCTGGCCGCAGATGAATTCGCCCGGGTGCTCCGCCCCGGCGGACTGTTCTGCTACGCTGTACCCTCCGCCAGACACCTGTGGCAGATGAAAGAGGTGCTCTACCCAAATCCCTATGAAAACCCTGTCAGGCAGGAGCACTATCCCGGGCTTGTTTGGATTGATGTAAAGGAAATTCGCTATACAGTTAAATTCGGTTCCAACGCTGACATTATGGCCCTGTTTCACATGACGCCCTACGCCTGGAAAACGCCAAAAGAAGGGATCTCACGGCTGGAACACCTGGACTGCCTTACCTGCGAGGTAGGTTTTGATCTGCATTTATACCGGAGAATGTAAAAAGAGCCGCCTGAAGGCGGCTCTTTTCTCATGGCTTCGCCAAGAGAACTTCCTGACAAGTATTTTCACCTTACAGCATATTCAGCCCCAGCCTCAGCCGGCGCAGGGTTTCATCTCTCCCCAAAATGCGGCAGATTTCCACTGCCCCACCAGGGGTGACGGCCTGTCCGGCGGCGGCGATACGCACCGGCCACATAAGGGTGGCGTTCTTCACTTCCAGCCGTTCAGCCAGGGCAACCAGTCCATCATGGATGGCGTCCTGCGTCCAGTCCGGCAGCTCCTCCAGCATGGAGATGGCAGCCTCCAGCATGGCTTTGGACACCTCCGGGTTGGTCTTGGACTTCTTATTCGTAAACAGCTCTGCATCATACACGGGAAGCTCCTGGAAGAAAGAAACCTTCTCCGGGATATCGGTAAGCTTCTCGCACCGGGCCTGAAGCAATGCGGCGATTTCAGAAACCGACAAGTATTCATGCTTTACGGCCTTTCGGATATAAGGCCCGGCAGCCTGTGCAAAGTCCTCAGGGCTCATAGCCCGCAGGTACAGGGCGTTGAAATGGGTCAGCTTCTCTATATCGAAGATGGCAGGAGACTTGGACATCCCCTCCAGATCAAAGGCCTTTGCCAACTCCTCCAGGGAGAAGACCTCCTGCTCTGCGATATCCCCCCGTGGGGACCAGCCCAAGAGGGCCACATAGTTCAAAATCGCATCAGTGAGAAATCCCTGCTCCTTCAGGTCCTCATAGGAGGGATCGCCGTGGCGTTTGGACATCTTGTTGTGGGCGTCCCGCATGACGGGAGAGCAGTGGACATAGGTGGGCACCTCCCAGCCGAAGCCCTCATAGAGCAGGTTATACTTGGGGGCAGAGGAAAGATACTCGCTGCCCCGGACCACGTGGGTGATGCCCATAAGATGGTCGTCGATGACGTTGGCGAAGTTGTATGTGGGCAGGCCGTCCCGCTTAATGAGGACCTGGTCGTCCAGCGTCTTGTTCTCCACGGTGATATCACCAAAGACGGCGTCGTGGAAGGTGGTGGTCCCCTCATCCGGGATGCGCTGGCGGATGACATAGGGCTCACCGGCATCCACCCGGGCCTGGGCCTCGGCCAAGGACAGAGAACGGCAGGGATCCTCCGTTTTGTCAAAGGTCTCCTCCTCCCCTTCTGACTTTTCACAGAAGCAGTAGTAGGCACAGCCCTTTTCCACTAAAAGCCGGGCGTATTTTCCATAGGTATCCCGGCGCTCCGACTGGATATAGGGGGCCACAGGACCGCCCACGTCGGGGCCCTCGTCGTGGTTCAGGCGGCACTCGGCCAGAGTCTTATAAATTACATCCGTGGCGCCCTCCACCAGACGGCCCTGGTCGGTGTCCTCAATGCGCAGGATAAAAGTTCCTCCGGCATTTCGGGCAATCAGCCAGGTGTACAGCGCCGTACGCAGATTGCCCACGTGCATGTACCCGGTGGGCGACGGCGCAAACCGGGTGCGTACCTCTCCTCTGGGGATTTTGGCCTCCATCTCCTCAAAATACTTCATGTCCAAAGCCAATGCTCTCTCCTCCCTTTCCTGTTGCTTTTTGTCAAAAAAGCAACCAAAAAGATCTTTATGCAAAACTCCGTTTTGCTTCCTTTTCCTCTGTTATTATAGTGAATCTTCCCCTGTTTGGCAAGAGGCTAAAAACTGAATCTCTTTTATCTTTCGTGTTGCTGAAAGCTGATTTTCAAAATAGCTGAACGGCAGTTCCCCGATACGGATCACTGCCCAATAAACCGGAAGCTGGATCATTGACAAACTATTGTATTTTCCGTTTTCCATTCTTGTCAAACGTCCTTCTAAGGGCTATTTCAGTTGGAATAATAGAACCTACAAGTGGCACAATCTGAGCAAAACATATCACAGTGCCAACAGCCGCAACACGTTCAATCTCTCTTCCCAGCACGCACAGCAATGGGATAATAGATATGGGACATAGTATCAATCCACCAACGAACCACAGTCTGCCACAATACTTGTGCGCAAATTGCCAGGTATCACGATTCTTCATTGACATGGTTGTTCTGTAACCAAATGTGTAATTGATATCTTGGGGTGCTTTGTTCAAGAATAGCTTTCCAAATCCAATCATCGCGCATGGGACGAGTAAATCCATAATCAGCATAAAAATCCAAAAACAGATCATTGCAGTCTCCTCCCCAGCATTCTGATTTCCTTTCTGATTATACCATGCAGAACGGTGCCTTTCAATCTTAAATTGCCAGCGTTTTCCCCCGCGCCAACACAAAAGGTAAAGGGGACAAATTTAATCTTCTGTTCATGCTTTTTCCTGAAAAAGCGTATATGCTAGAAAAAAGCGGCACAAGAGCGGCTTTTAGCCGTCTCTGCAAGTGCCAGAGAGGAGCATTTTATCTTGAAAGAAAAAAAGACCCGAAAACCGATGGGCCGTTTTGCCAGCTTTCTGGTCAGCCTTTTGATCACGGCGGCGGTTGGCTTCGTCTACTTCTACGTCTCTCTGCCGGCCATCAATCCCCACTCCGGCGACTTCTACAGCTTCCTGCTTCTGCTCTGTGTGGTATACACCGTCAGCGTCTTTGTTCTGTCTGTCAAACCGGCGGACAACGTAGTGCGCACACCCGCGGAAAAGATGAAGGAATGGTTCCAGTTCATTAAAAAGAGCTGTCTGCCTGTGGTAGTTCTCTTTGCCGCCGTCATTGTGGTGGTAGCTGTGGGTCAGATTCTCTCCATGCCCATTTTCCGGGCCTCCGCCTATCGGGAACTGCTCACCGTTCAGTCCGGAGATTTCGCCACAGATGTGGCCCAAATCTCCTTCAACGAAATCCCTACCCTAGACCGCCTGTCCGCCAACTACCTGGGCGACCGGCAGATGGGCACCCTCAGCGACATGGTCAGCCAGTTTGAATACTCTAACGACTCCACCCAGATCAACTATCAGGGCCGGCCTGTCCGGGTGGCCCCCATTGACTATGCGGATCTGTTCAAATGGTTCACCAATCGCGGAACCGGCCTGCCTGCCTATGTAATGGTGGACATGGTCACCCAGGAGGCCACTGTCACCCGCCTGAGCGAGGGGATGAAATACTCCTTCTCCGAACCGCTGAACCGAAACATTCTGCGCCACCTGCGCTTCCACTATCCCACCATGATGTTCTCCACCCCGGAGTTTGAGATTGACGAGTCTGGACATCCCTGGTGGATTGCTCCCCGGGTTGTCAAGCGTATCGGTCTGTTTGGCGGCACCGACATCCAGGGCGCTGTTCTGGTGGACGCCGTCACCGGCGAATGCCAGTATCATGAGGAGGTACCCACCTGGGTAGACACCCTCTATGTCCCTGATCTGATCATGCAGCAGTACGACTACTACGGCACTCTGGTCCACGGCTTTATTAACTCCGTCCTGGGTCAGCGGGACGTCACCCAGACTACTGACGGCTACAACTACATCGCCATGAACGACGACGTGTACGCCTACACCGGGGTCACCTCCGCTAACGCTGACCAGTCCAATCTGGGCTTTCTGCTGTGCAACATGCGTACCAAGGAAACCCACTTCTACACCGCTCCCGGTGCCACAGAGGCCGCCGCCCGGAGCTCAGCCATGGGCGAGGTGCAGGACCTGGGCTACAACGCCACCTTCCCCCTGCTGCTGAACATCGCTGGACAGCCCACCTACTTTATCCCGCTGCTGGACGCCACCAACCTGGTGAAGAGCTACGCTATGGTCAATGTGGCCCAGTATCAGATAGTTACAGTAGGCCCCACAGTCTCCCAGTGTGAACAGAAATATATCTCCAAGCTGACAGAAAGCGGCATCACCCAAGTCGAACAGCTTCCCCAAACCGAGGCAAAGGGACGGGTCGCCGAGATCCGCACCGCTGTCATTGAGGGCAACTCCTTCTATTTCATCCGCCTGGAGGGCGAGGATATATTTTATTCTCTCTCCGCCGCCCAAAACCGTGAGGCAGTCACCCTCAACGTGGGGGACACTGTCACCATCGAATATGCGCAGCCGGCCCCGTCCGATTCGGATTCTGTGCCCCCTCCCTCCATCTATGACGGGTATGTCCTGCACATCAACGACCGGACGCCAGCTGTGCAGCCCCCGGAACCTCCGCCTCCCAGCTTTAATACTCCGGAGTCCTGAAAAACGTCCCCTGATACAGCCCTCTGTATCAGGGGACGTTCCGCTTTATGAGGCATCCTCCCGGTTCATTGAGCTCGACAGTCAACCAAAATCCTGTCAGTCAGCCTGTACGTTTCATTAGGTATTGCCTCTTTACCAGTTTTGTGCTATCATAGTGCCATAATTGCAATGGCCTTACTGTTTGCAGCTTTCGTACATGAAGCGGTCAGAACGCACTGCCTCTTCTGGTGGAAGCGCCTGACACGGCCGCAAGCCAAACGATCTGCATCACGCTCCACTGTTGCGCTCCTGGAAGCCCGCCCCCGACTCCCCTGCTCCCTGGGCCATCAGCGGACCGGCATCCAGTGCAAAGACCAGGATGGCCAGCAGCTGTGCGGTGTGGGGCCGCCGTGCCAGTGGCCGGCGGGCAAGCTGCTCCAGCAGAGGCCGGTTTTCCCGCCAGATTACACAGCCCGCCGTGCGGATATTCCGCTCTACGGCCTTCCAATTTGTATTATACTGCTTTGCCACCTCCGGATACAGCCATTTTGTCACCAGCAGCAGCCGGTCCGGCCGCTCCATACACAGCAAAACCGCATAGGCCATATGGAAAAAGCCGGTGTAGTTCGCGGTAATCCCCAGCTGGTAGAGTAAATCATAAATTTCTATATACATCTTTCTCGTCCTTTTCTGCACAGAAATTCTTTACGAGGTCTCATTGAGCAGGTCCTTTGCCATTACATTCAGGCCAGTACTTATTTTTTCTATTGTATCCAGTGTTGCGGCCTGCTTTCCGCACTCTATCTTCCGTAAATACTCGCTGCTGATTTCACATCTGGCCGCAGCCTCCTCCTGAGTCAGTCCTTGGCGAATTCTATGGTATTTTACATTCATTCCAAACACCTCCCTCAGCACTACCCTCGCCTCCGATACTCTAATCGTACCGGATTCCTTTGATTTCGTACAGGAACGATAATACTGGTTCTTCCTTATTCTCCCAAATCATCCCCTTTTTTTCGACTTTTTTATTTTATGTATTTTTTTACCATGAAGTAATCACATCATCTCAGCCCGGCACCTGACTCTTTGTCCTCAGGCGGAGGTAACCCAAGCTTTCCATATGTTGCGGAACTCCGGTCTCTAAGAAATACCTCTACAATAATAATGTCTGTACAGCCGTCAAGGTTTGCTTTTGCCGGTTAAAAAAATAAAAAATTTTTAGTAAATTATCCCTTTAGATATAAAATACAAAGTTTGTAACTCTTTGGGCTGTTCATAAATTTTTCCAATATAGTAAAATATCACCAACAAGGGTAACGGCAGGTGATATTATGCCCAAAAGGAACAAAGATTTGTCGTCCGAGATTGGCAAACGTATTCGTAAAAAACGAAAGGATATGCGGCTGACCCAGGATGAACTGGCGTCACGCTCCGGCCTGACCACTCAATTTCTCGCGGCTGTAGAGCGGGGCGAAAAGGGCATGGGCGCTGAAAGCATCGTCCGGGTCAGCTTCGCGCTGGGTACCACCACAGATTACTTATTGACAGGGAGCATAACCCAGCAGGAGCAGGACTATATCAACAGGCTCTTTGGAATTATGGACGACTCCCAGAGGCGGGCCGCTATAACGGTTCTGCAAAACATCCTGATTATTGGCGGACATTCCCCACCAGAATCCTGATGGGGTTTTATAAATGACAGAGAAAAAGTAAGGGGTGGGAATTTGTAATGCGTATATGGAACGGGACAGATTCGGAGGCCGAAAAGATATTCACCGAGCTCTTTCAGCAGGAATATGAAAAGCTGATTCGCTGTGCCATCATATACTTGAAAGCAGGAGACACGAAAATGGCGACAAAGGGCAGAGCGGAGGTCGCAGTTCAGGAGACCTTCGCCCTGGCATGGGAACACCGAGATAAGGTCTTGTCCAGGGAAAAGCCCGTGGGCTGGCTCTATAAGGCCCTGCAGTACAAATCAAAAGACATCCTGAGAGAAGAAAACAAGTGGAGAAAGCGTATCCTCCTCTTTGAGCGGACTGAAACACCGTCCGATGATCCCTACAGCCGTTTGGATCTGGATTTGTATGGAACCATACCTGAGCAGGATTTCGACCTGCTGCACAAGGTCTACTGGGAGGGCTACTCCTATCGGGAGCTCTGCGGTGATATGAACCTCTCAAAATCAGCGTTGGGAGCCAGATTGCTCAGGCTCAGAAGAAAAATTTGCAAGGAGCTGAAAAAATAAAAAAATTTTTCGGAGCATGTAAACTTTCGGCGCTGAGCGTACATTGTATTAATAAAAGGAGGTTCAGAGAATGACAGGCAAGGAAGAAAACCATTTGCCTTACGATCTGGAAAATATGACAATTCCAGAATTGGAGGCACTCCTTCAGCAGGACTTCATTGCACAGGACGATGGCAGTGCTTCTGATGTTGATTTCGTTATGGCAGTTATGGAGGTGATACAGAAAAAAGAGGAGGCCAGACCGGATTACCAGCCTCTGGATACCGCGGAAGCGTGGGAGGAGTTCCAGTCCTTCTATAACACGGAGGAGGGCCGGGAGAATTCCATCTACCGGCACGTGGAGGAGGACGGCGGCGGCGAAGCCGAAGCTGAGGCCGAGCCCGAGGCGCCGGTACAACAGCCTAAAAAAGCAAAATCAATGCGCACCCGCTGCTTAATCGCCGCCTTGATTGCTGCTTTGGTTGCCGTTACAACGATTCCTATATCCGGATACGCAAACGTAATTCAAATGGTAATCGCCCTCTGGAACGATAGTCATTTTGCTTACTCCTCTGATGACAGAAGCACAGTAGATGGAAGCAATAAACCTCTCGTAATTCCGGACGGGTTTGGGGAGTTATGGGATACAATAAATCGGAACGAGTTGGAGGGGATCTTAATTCCCCAGTATATCCCGGATGGATTTAAAGTTTCCGATTCCAACTTATATGTATATCCTTTGTCTGATAATATAGAATTTCACATCATATATACGAAAGATAATGATTATATCGGAATTGATATCATAAAAAACAATAAAACGCCAAAGACCATATATGAAAAAGATACTTTTAATGCTACAGCATATAAATTAAAAGGAACTGAATACTATATATTCAGTAACAATAATGAACGAGTTTCTACGATATATTATAATGATGTAGAATATTCATTCGGAACAACTTTATCAGAACTCGAGTTAAAGAATATAATTGACTCTATGTGTGAGGAGTAACTATCAATGAAAAAGAAAAAGATACTTGCATTAGTTTGTATATGTGTTTGTCTTATTTCTTTAGCAGCACCTGCATTTGCGTCTGAAGTAAGGGCAAGTGATCAGATCAGGTCTTATCGGTTAGATACTGTCGTCACAGAAGGAGCTGTACATGTAGAATTTTCTATAACCGGAAAATACATAATGGATAAAATTGGTTGTCAAAGCATTTTTCTTTACGAAAAGGTAGGATCAAGCTGGAAATTAATTGCAGAAAAAGATGAAGATGACTATGGAATGTCCAATACAAACAAGATTAACCATGCAAATACAATTACATTTGCTGGAACAGCAGGTGTTGAATACAAAGTAGTTGTCACTGTCTTTGCAAAAAACAGCGCAGGACGAGACTCAAGAGCTCAAATATTCTACGTGACCGGGAAATAAGTTCACAAGCGAATAGATTTTAAAGCTGGAAGCTGAGGGCAGGTGTGTCCTCAGCTTCCAGCTTTTTTATGGTATCAAGGCCCCTGATTGTAAACCATTAAAAAAATTAGTTGACATATGGCCTCCGCTGTGTTACCATCTGCCTTGTAGAACACCTGGAAACCAGGAAAACACTGATCGGAGGAACATTATGAAAAACGGAAAAACGAAGGACATGGTTCTGTGCGCCCTGTTTGTGGCGCTGATTGCGGTGGGTGCATTCATCAAGGTTCCCATCCCCGTCGTCCCATTCACCCTGCAATATCTCTTCACCATGATGGCCGGACTTCTTCTGGGGGGAAAACTGGGCTTCTGCGCCGTGGGAGCCTACATTTTCCTCGGGCTGGCGGGCCTGCCCATCTTCGCTCAGGGCGGCGGTCTGGCCTACGTCTTCCAGCCCAGCTTTGGATACATCATCGGCTTTGCCGTGGGGGCCTATGTCACCGGGGCGCTGGCCGGACGGACGGAAAAGCCCGGCTACAGCCGCCTTTTAATTGCCAACTTCGCCGGGCTGGCCATTGTCTACCTCTTCGGAATGGTTTACTACTATCTGATGAGCAATTTCTATCTGGGGGACCCCATCGGCCTGTGGCCTCTGTTCCTCTACTGCTTCATCCTGGCGGTTCCCGGCGACATTGCCCTGTGCATCCTGGGTGCAATTCTGGGGAAGCGGCTGATTCCCCTGGTCCGGACGAAAGGACAGGTGACCTATGAGCAGGCTTGACGAACTGACCAGACAGGTCCTGGAGGGGCGGGAGATCACCCGTGAGGAGGCGCTGGAGCTGTACGGCCAGCCCCTGGACGCGCTGTGTCAGAGGGCGGACGAACTCCGCCGCCACTTCTGCGGAGACCGCTTTGACCTGTGCGCCATTGTCAACGGAAAGAGCGGCAGGTGCTCAGAAAACTGCCGCTTCTGTGCCCAATCCGCCCACAACCACACCGGAGCGGCGGAGTATCCCCTGCTCTCCGCCCCGGAGCTGGTGGAGCAGGCCAGAATAAACGAATCCCAAGGGGTGCTGCGGTACTCCATTGTCACCTCCGGCAGACGGCTGACCGAGGATGAGGTGGACGCCCTGTGCCAGGCCATCCGTCAGATCAAGGCGGAGACCGGCATCTCCGTCTGCGTCTCTGTGGGCCTGCTGGATGAGGAGGCGTACCGCAGGCTCAAGGAGGCGGGGGCGGAGCGGGCCCACAACAACCTGGAGACCTCCCGGCAAAACTTTTCCAAAATCTGCACCACTCACACCTTCCAGGACAAGGTGGACGCCATCCGTGCCGCCCAGGCCGCCGGGCTGACCGTCTGCTCCGGAGGGATCATGGGCATGGGTGAGACGGCCGAGGACCGCATCGACATGGCCCTCGCCCTGCGGGAGCTGGGCATCAAGAGCGTGCCGGTAAATATGCTCAACCCCATCCCCGGCACTCCCCTGGCCGAACTTGAGCGGCTGACCGGGGACGACATGCGCCGGATTGTGGCGGTGTACCGTTTCATTCTTCCCGACGCCTCCATCCGTCTGGCGGGGGGCCGGGGGCTGCTGGCGGATAAGGGCCGGGGCTGCTTCCAGTCTGGAGCCAACGCGGCCATTTCCGGAGACATGCTCACCACGGCGGGAATCACCGTCAAAACCGACCTGGAGCTGCTCCGCTCCCTGGGCTACGAGGTGCGGCTATGAGCGGGGCCCTGTTTGTTGCAGGAACGGGCACCGACGTGGGCAAGACCTTTGTCTCCGGCCTCATCCTGAAAAAGCTGCGGGAGGGCGGCCTCTCCGCCGCCTACTACAAGGCCGCCATGAGCGGAAACAACCGCCGCCCGGACGGCACGCTGATCCCGGGAGACGCCCTGTATGTGAAGTGTGCCTCTGGCGTAGACCAATCTCTGGAGGACATGTGTCCCTATGTCTATGAGAGGGCCCTCTCCCCCCACCTGGCCGCCCGGCTGGAGGGCGGTCCGGTAGAGCTGGACCGGGTGCGTCAGGGGTTTGAGTCGGTGCGCCGGCGCTTTGACTATGTCACCGTGGAGGGCTCCGGCGGAATCCTCTGCCCCCTGCGGTTTGACGGGGAGGAACTGTGGCTGTCCGACGTAATCCGTGCCTGCAGCCTGGGCTGCCTGCTGGTGGCGGACGCCGGACTGGGCACCATCAACGCTGTGGGACTGGCCGCCTTTTACATGAAGGAGCGGAAAATCCCCCTGAAGGGGATTGTATTCAACCGCTTCCAGCCGGGCAATCCCCTCCACGAGGATAACGTGAGGATGTGTGAGCACCTCACCGGCACAGCCGCCGCCGCTCTGGTCAAGGAGGGCGACACCAGCCTGGACATCGAGCTGGAGGCGCTGCTGGCGCTGTATGAATAGGAGGACGCAGATATGATTTGGTATCCTTATCAGCAGATGAAAACCATGAGAGCGCCCTATGAAATTGTAGACGCAGAGGGCGTCTTCCTCTACACCAGAGATCAGAAGCTCATTGATTCCGTCTCATCCTGGTGGAGCGTGATTCATGGCTACAAGCACCCGGCCCTGAACGAGGCCATTATTTCCCAGGTAAACCGCTTCTCCCACGTTATGCTGGGCGGACTGACCCACGCCCCTGTCCAAAGGCTCTCCCAGAAGCTGGAGGAGTTCCTGCCCGGAGACCTGGACTGCTGTTTCTTCTCCGATTCCGGGAGCGTGGCAGTGGAGGTGGCGCTGAAAATGGCGCTGCAGTACTATATGAACCGCGGAGAGAGACAGCGCACCATGATTCTGGCCCTGGAGCACGCCTACCACGGGGACACCTTCAAGACCATGGAGGCGGGAGATGATGAGGACTACCACTTTGTCCTCAATGCCTACGGCTCCAGCCAGCACGTGGTACATATCCCCACAGATACCGGCGCACTGGAGCAGGCCTTTTCCCGGTACCATGAGCGGCTGAACTGCCTGCTGGTAGAGCCCCTGCTCCAGGGGGCCGGCGGAATGCGGATGTATGATCTCTCCTTCCTGAAGCGGGCCCGGGAATTGTGCGACCAATACGGCGTGCTGCTGATTTTTGACGAGGTGGCCACGGGGTTCGGCCGGACAGGCAACCGGTTTGTGGCCGACCTGGTCCTGCCCGACATTCTGGTTCTGGGCAAGGCCCTCACCGGCGGGTACATCGGCCACGCCGCCACAGTTGCCAGCCGAAAGGTTTTCGCAGGCTTCTATGACGACGACCCCTGTCACGCCCTGATGCACGGCCCCACCTTTATGGGCAATGCTCTGGCCTGCTCTGTGGCTTTGAAGTCCATCGAGCTCTTCGAAAACCAGGACTATATGTCCAAAATACACCGCATTGAGAAGGTCACCCGCCGGGAGATGGCGGGGTTCAGTCACCCCAGCGTCAAAGAGGTCCGCATCATGGGCGGGTGCGTCTGTGTGGAGGTCTTTGACCCCGCCTCTCTCAACGGCTATCAGCAGTTTGCCTATGAGCACGGGGTGTTCAGCCGCCCCTTCCTCAACTGCATGTACGCTATGGTCCCCTATGTGATTACAGAGGCGGAGCTGATACAGGTACTGGACACCATGAAGGCCTGGTTTTCCAGATAGCTCCGGATGCCGTCTGCCTCCCCAGTGGACAACCCGGCCGGCCTGCGGTATAATCAACGGGTAAATCCGGTGCAGTTGGGCAGGGGATAAAATGTACAGCATTGTAATTGTGGAAGACGAGCCGGCCATCCGGGAGGAGCTGGCTCTGTTGCTGGAAAATCAAGGGTATCGTCCCATTTGCATTACCAGCTTTGACACCGTTCCCAGGCAGATCCTCGACCAAAAGCCCGACCTGATTCTGCTGGATCTGGGGCTCCCCGGCCGGGATGGCATGGCTCTGTGCGCAGACATCCGAAGGCTCAGCCGCGTCCCCATTATCTTTGTCACCAGCCGTGACTCCTCTGCAGATGAGCTTCGGGCGCTGAGCCTGGGGGGTGACGACTACATCACCAAGCCCTACAACATTCCGGTTCTGCTGGCCCGCATCAAGGCGGTCCTCCGCCGCGCCGGCGGGCCGGCAGAGTCCGACGTTCTGGAAACAGGTAAGCTTGTCCTCCATCTGACCCGGGGGACGGCTTCGGCAGAAGGCAGGTCCGTGGAGCTGACCCGAAATGAGCTGAAAATTCTGGCCTATCTCATGTCCCATGCCGGACAGATCGTCTCCCGGGCAGACCTCATTGACGCACTGTGGGACAGCCAGATTTACATTGATGACAACACCCTCAGCGTCAACATGACCCGTCTGCGGGCTAAGCTGGAGGACATCGGCCTGTCCGGCTTTATCAAAACCCGCCGTGGAATGGGGTATCAGCTATGAGCTTATGGGAATTTTTGTCCGACCGGCTGGACCGGCTCCTGATACAGATCATCTGCGCCGCCACGGCGTTCTTCTTCCTCCGGGCCACTGGCACACAGGCCGGAGTACTGGTCATTCTGGCTCTGGCCCTGCTGCTGGTCTTTGGCGCGGTGCAGCTGGCTGACTTTTTCCGCCAGCGTGCCCGGCTCCAGGAGCTGGAAGCCATTCTGGACGGTCTGGATCAGAAGCATCTGTTTGCCGAATGTCTCCCCCCTGCCAGGGCGCTGTATGAGAGGCGGCTGTTCCGCCTGACCCGCCGGGCGGGCCAGGCTATGGCGGAGACCGTATCCAACGCCCAAGCCGCCCAGAGGGAGTATCGGGAGTATGTGGAGCAGTGGGTCCACGAGGTCAAAGCCCCCCTCACCGCCGCCCGGCTGATCTGTCAAAATCTGGACGGAGAAACCCGCCGCAGGCTCACCGGAGAGCTGGCCCGGATCGAAGAGCACGTGGAACGTGCCCTGTTCTATGCCCGGGCGGAGAGCCCGGAGCGGGACTGCGTGATCCGCCAGACCAGACTGGAGGAGATCGTCACCCAGGCCGTGGGGAACCACAAAGCTCTTCTCATCCAGAGCGGCGTCCAGGTGGAGACACAGGGACTGGACCGCTCTGTCTACACCGACGGAAAATGGGCGGCCTTCATCCTGGGTCAGCTGCTGCAAAACGCCGCCCGTTACCGGGGGGAGACGCCCACTGTCACCTTCACCGCCAGGTCCCTGGGACAACAGGTCCAGCTTATTGTGAGAGACAACGGTATCGGCATCCCCGCCTGCGAGCTGCCCCGGGTCTTCGACCGGGGCTTTACCGGCAGCAACGGCCGCAGCCGGGGCGGCTCCACTGGCATGGGCCTGTACCTGTGCCGGAAGCTGGCCGGTTTTCTGGAGCTGGGACTGGATATCTCCTCCCAAGAGGGGGACGGAACCACAGTAACCCTCACTTTTCCGGCCAGAGAGGCCCTGTAGGGGCGGTCTCTGCGCCGCCCCGCTCCACCTAAATTACCGACAGCGATTTTGTAGGGGCGGGTATTACCCGCCCCTACAAAATCGTGTTATCCTGCGGGCGGATGATATCCGCCCCTACTGGAATTATCTATATAGGGGCGCACAATACACGCCCCTGCACAAATTCCACAGCCTTTCAAAACTGTAAGGCAAATCAATATGAAATCGCTACAACGGCCTCTGCTTTTGGTGTACCATAGGGCCACAAGCAAAGGAGGCAACGACCATGCTGCAGGTACAAAACATTGAAAAATATTACGGAAGCAAAAACAACGTCACCAAGGCCCTGGACCGGGTGAGCTTCGATGTGGAGGCCGGAGAATTCCTGGCCATCATGGGGGCTTCCGGCTCTGGCAAGACCACGCTGCTCAACTGCATCTCCACCATCGACGCCATCAGCGCGGGAAAAATCCTGCTGGACGGGGTGAGCGTGGCTGATCTGTCGGAGGCGGAGCTGGCCAAATTCCGCCGGGAACGGCTGGGCTTTGTGTTCCAGGACTTTAACC
>JAAVYL010000092.1 GCA_022791075.1 Lawsonibacter sp.
CAGGAGAACAGCTTCGACCTGGGCCACAGCGTGGACGCCATGAGCCAGGCTGAGATGAAAGCCTTTATCGATGAGCATCAGATCGTATGCCCCTCCTGCGGCAAGTTCAACTGGACCGATATCCGCCAGTTTAACCTGATGTTCAAGACCTTCCAGGGGGTCACTGAGGACGCCAAAAACACCGTCTATCTTCGGCCCGAGACCGCCCAGGGCATCTTCACCAACTTTGTCAGTGTCCAGCGGTCCACCCGCCGCAAGCTCCCCTTCGGCGTCTGCCAGATCGGCAAGTCCTTCCGCAACGAAATCACCCCAGGTAACTTCATCTTCCGCACCCGGGAGTTTGAGCAGATGGAGCTGGAGTTCTTCTGCCAGCCGGGCACCGAGCTGGAGTGGTTCAAGTACTGGAAGAATTTCTGCCACCAGTGGCTGCTGGACCTGGGAATCAAGGAGGAAAATCTCCGGCTCCGGGACCATGACCCCGAGGAGCTGAGCCACTACTCCAACGCCACCACAGACTTCGAGTTCGCCTTCCCCTTCACCGACTGGGGTGAGCTGTGGGGAGTGGCCAGCCGGACTAACTTTGACCTCACCGCCCACCAGAACACCTCCGGCAAGGATCTGACCTACTTTGACCAGGAGAAGAATGAACACTATATCCCCTATGTCATTGAGCCCTCTCTGGGCGTGGAGCGGATGCTGCTGGCTTTCCTGTGCAACGCCTATGATGAGGAGGTAGTGGACGCGGAGAAGAACGATGTGCGCACCGTCCTCCATCTGCACCCGGCTCTGGCCCCCTTCAAGTGCGCCGTGCTGCCCCTGTCCAAAAAGCTGGGGGACAAGGCCCGGGAAATTCAGACCGAGCTGTCCAAATATTTCATGGTGGACTATGACGACGCGGGCTCCATCGGTAAGCGGTACCGCCGGCAGGATGAGATCGGCACCCCCTACTGCATCACCGTGGATTTCCAGACCGTGGGGTCTGACACTGAGGAGGCGGACAACGCCGTCACCATCCGGAACCGGGATACCATGGATCAGGTTCGGGTACCTGTCAGCGAGCTGAAGCTCTGGCTGGAGGAGAAGCTGGCCTACTGAGCAATTCAAAGCCGTTCCTGTCTGCATTTTGCAGTCAGGGGCGGTTTTCTTAATTTATTAAATTTTTCTTTTATCAATCTTGTGCTGCTACTGCCTTTTCATTCAAAACTGTGTATATTCATACTATTTTAGTCCTTCCTTTGAGGTTCTATTACAGGCGGGTTGGATGGATTTTTGACAGAAAACCAATATCCCTCAATCAAAAGGTAGCAGTCCTCCGATCCATTGATAACATAGGAAAAGTCTGAATAACCTCCCTCACTCAAAGCAAAATCATAGACTTCTCCACCATCGCTGTCACCTGGAGATTGCCGTTCTTCAAACTCTAAAAGTTCATATTCAAGTTTGGACGCCCAATCTCTTAGTGCCTCAACATCTTGTTCCTCTGCCATCCATTGAGTAGATTTCCCACTTATATAGTGTGTAATATCCACCGTAGTTATGGAATCATCAATATATGCGGTGACTGGTCTGCCTGGACCCGACTTCTGATTACAGCCTGCCAATGCTAACACGAAAAGCAACAATAAAACTAATGCTATCAATCTTTTCATTTGAGCTGTTACCTCCTAAAGTCTGTTTTCATATGTATAGACGCAAGGTAAATCCTAATGTTCCGAATTTAAGTTGTTTTTTGTCTCATATATATTTTCTTGCCTATTTCAATACACAAGTGAAATATGTGTATCAACCCTCACATTTGTATGTTTATACAAATGATCTGCCGATTATTCGCCTTTTTAGCTGACAACATTCAAACAGATAAGGGACTTAAATTTTGTCCATCCCTTGCAAAAGCTCCAGTCTTTCTGTAAAATAGGAGAACCCGTTCTGCTGGAGCGGAGAACATAACGACCCCAGAAAAGAGGCAATTTCCATGAAAAAGCTGTTGACCATAATGCGCCTGCCCGAGGGAGCACAGAGCCCTTCCGCCAGGGCCCACCACATCTGGATGGCCTTGGCCCTCACCGCTCTGGGCTGCTGCATTGGCGGCCTCTCCCTGTTTTTTTCTGCCACTGCCTATGTCAAACTGAATAGCCTGGCCATTCTCTACTCCTACTTGGCCAACCCTTTGATTCTGCTTCTCAATCTCCTGCCGTCGGTGCTGCTCATATGGCTGTTCTATTTCCTGACCCGGCGGGCCTGGGCAGGCTTTTTGGGCAGTTTCCTCCCTACAATAGGAATCGCTCTGGTGAATTATTTCAAGATCCGTCTGCGCTCCGACCCTCTGCTGGCCACAGACCTGCGGCTGGCCGCTGAGGCGGGGGGCATTGTGGGGGGATATACTCTGGACTTCACCTGGCTGGTATGGTTTGCCCTGGGCTGCTTCGCCGCCGGACTGGCCTTCTCTGTCCTCCTTATGCCTCAGGGCATGAGAGGCTGGAGAGGACGGAGCTTTGGGGCGCTCAGCTGCCTGGCCCTGATGGCTGTGGCCCTTGCAGGACCATATACCAGCCCCCAGGTCTATGAGATGACGGCCAACAACCGCTTTATTAACCAGTGGTCTGATGTTGAGGTTTTCCTGTCCAAGGGGTGTGTCTACCCCTTCCTATACTCCTTCCGGGACATGCTCCCCACACCGCCTCCCGGATATGACAGGGCGAAGGCCGCCGGCCTGCTGGCGCAGTATCCGGACAGCGAAATTCCCCAGGGACAGCAGGTGTCCGTCATGGGTATTATGCTGGAGGCTTTCTGTGACCTTACCGAGTTCGACGCCCTGGCCGGTCAGGAGGGGGTGACCCGGGTCTATGCCCCCTGGCATGAGCTGGAGGAGCAGTCCGTCTCCGGAGAGCTTCTGACCAACATTTTTGCCGGAGGTACTGTGGATACCGAGTGGGCCTTCCTGACCGGCTACTCCGCTCACCAGGATTTCCGCTCCCCCACTGACTCCTATGTGTGGTACCTGCGGGACCAGGGGTATCAAACCTTCGGCAGCCACCCGGGGCACGGCTGGTTCTATAACCGGCAGAATGTAAACCAATATCTGGGCTTTGAGGACTATTGGTTCACCGAAAACCACTACGGCGCACTGGTAGAGGCAGAGGCGGCAGTGTGGGAGTCCGACCCCCTGCTGGCCCGGGAACTGCTGGAGCAAATGAAGGCTCGTATAGCCCAGGGACCCTGCTTCTCCTTCTCGGTCACCTATCAAAACCACGGCCCCTATGCAGACTACCCTACAGAGCGGGAGGGGTATGTCACCCCCGCCGGCTCCGGTCTGTCAGAGGCCAGCTGCAATATACTGAACAATTATCTGGGCGGGGTCTCGGTCACCATCCAGGCAATGAGTGATCTGGCCCGGGAGCTGGAGGCCCTGGACGAGCCCGTAGTTTTGGTCCTCTTCGGCGACCACAAGCCCTGGGCGGGGAACGGCAACTCGGTCTATACTGAGCTGGGGGCCTCCTTCGATATCTCCACACCCCAGGGATTCTATGAGTACTACTCCACCCCCTATCTCATCTGGGCCAACTCCGCCGCAAAGGCCGTCCTGAACCGGGAATTTATGGGAGACGGCGGGGATTTCTCCCCCTGCTTCCTGATGCAGGAGCTCTTTGACCAGTGCGGCTGGGAGGGGCCGGGCTTTATGAAGCTGTCCCGCCAGCTGCGGGAGATTACCCCTCTGGTCCATTCCCAAAACCTGTTTTGGCAGGAAGACGTCCTTGCCTATGGACTGGAGGGAGCCAGTCAGGCCTTTTATGAGCAATTCCTGTGCGCACAGTATTTTCGGGAGCAGGAGGGCAGATAACAGCAGTCCCTCCTTGTATACGCCATACCATAAACAAAAAGCGCCCTGTGATGGGGCGTTGATTTAAGAAACCTTGTAGGGGCGGCTATCACGCCCGCGGGCGCATACTATGCGTCTCTGCAAAGTTTTCTTATCTCAGCGCCCCATCACAGGGCGCTTTTTGTGGTTTCTGAAGAATTTCCCGGGTCCGGCGCCGGAGGGGCCGCAGCTCTGGGGGCTTTATTTGAACCTTTGGCTCTCAGCCACAGCCAGCTGGTCACAGCGGTTATTAAACTCATTCTCGGCATGACCCTTGACCCAGTGGAGGTTGACAGTATGAAGCTCATACAGCTCCAGCAGCCGGCCCCATAGATCAGGATTGAGGGCAGGCTTTTTATCGCTCTTTACCCAGCCCCGGGCCCGCCAGCCCTTGGCCCACCCTTTGCTCAGGCCGTCGATGACATATTTGCTGTCGGAGTATAACTCCACAATGCAGGGCTCCTTCAAGGCCTCCAGCGCGGCAATCACACCGGTGAGTTCCATCCGGTTGTTGGTGGTCCGGGCCTCACCTCCGGACAGCTCCTTTTTGTGTTCACCATACATCAATATGGCTCCCCAGCCCCCGGGCCCGGGGTTGCCGGAGCAGGCTCCGTCGGTGTAAATGGTAACTGTTTTCATCTTTACCCCACAATATAATCGTTATAGCAGTCAACCAAGCTGGAATACCGGTTCTCCAGCACCCCGCATTCAAACGTGACATCCTCTCCCTTGGAGGCAGTCTCCAGCAGCTCGTCAGCTCTGCTCCCAACCTCCTTTGCTGTGTACAAATAGTTTGAAAACCGCCTGTATTGTGAGTTCTTGTCGTCCTCTCTGGAATAATTGATGGAATATACCTTTCTGCGCTCCTCCTTGTCATTCAGTGCGTCTGTCAGCTGGGCCAGTGCCTCCTTCAGATCATCACGGGCCGCAGAAACCTCCTCCAGGTTTTGTATATACACGCCCTTTTCCGTGTAGTTGCCGTCCGCATAGATCAGCTTTATCAGGTCCTCGGCCTCCTGAATCGATATCAACGTGCAGTAGGCAATCATCTCGCCATCCTGGAGCAGCTTATCCGTAGTCCCGGCGTTCAGCTCCTCCTCCATCCGGTCCACACAGTCACTCATCAGGTCACAGTAGTTGAAAAAGGGATCAACAACGGCCATCAGCCTGGTATGGAGCGCGGCGGCACCGGCGTAGTCATCAGTTCTCCAGTCCCCGCCCGACACATAGTCCCGGATCTCCTCCAGAACCTCATCTACCTTCTCGACGGCGGGGATTGCCCCCTTGACAATGGTATCCAGCTCCTCATAATAGGGCTCCTCCCCGGTCAGCTCCAGCACATCATCCAGGCTGACAATCAGAAGGGCGCTGTGTATCATACCCACTCTGCTGTTCAGCGGCCAATCGTCGAAGCCATTCCCGGTCAGCAGCTGAAATTCGTCCTCATACTCCACAAGGCTGAAATAGTCGTCCAGAATGGAATATGTCTCGCGGAGATACTCCAGCAGCTCCAGATAGGTGTTGTACTTATAGTAGTTGACAGGCTCGCTGCCGTCCCCTGTCTGCTCCTCAGAGCCCGCCGGCTGGGAGGAGGAGCCGCCGCTGCTGCTCTCTCCCTGAGAGGAGGGGTAGGGGGAGGAGGCGGATTCCGGCTTCGAAGAGCACCCCGACAGGAAAACCGCAATTACCATGCAAAATACCAGTATACGAACCTTCATATCAACCATCCTTTTCTGACAATTTCCCCAAGCCCACCCGCGCAAAATCGACATCCGGTAGTAAAAAATAAGCGTCCCAAAGACATAACCGTACAGGTGTAACGGTAACGGACCTGATGAAAAAACTGGGATTCGAACCCAAGACAGAGGTCCCGTTTGTCATCCACTAGTCGCCTGATCACTCTGGCGCAGAGCTGACGCCCGCCTTTTGCGCAACCAAAATTTTTCCGCCCGCCGGGCGGGAACTCACAGCAGCTCTGTGGTCCAGTTTTTTTCCTGGATAGTCTCCTCCAGCTCCCGCAGGTCCTTGGAGAGGCTGTCCACCTGCTTTTGCAGCTGGCGGACATTGACCGTACTCTTAATCCTGATTTCACTGGCGGTGTGACGGTGAACCAGGGCGCTGGCATTGCTCAGGAAATTGCGCAAGGCGGACAGCCTGCCTTTGAGGCAGTCCCGCCGGGCCAGCAGGTCGGTCAAGGTGGCCTTGTTATCTACCTGAGTGTGATTGTTGGTAAAGTTGATAGCGGAAATCAGCTCCTCCAGCCGGGTGTAGTCCTCCTCCAGCTCCTTCAAAAGCTCCATGGGGTCCTCAGCGGGCTGCTCACCCTCCTGGACCTGGGCGTTGTTGTTCAGCCGGCTCTCCAGCTGCCGGATTCTCGTTTGCAGCTCGGACCGCTGAGACAGGGCGTTTGCCAGCTTCATAAAATCAGCTCCCAAAAATATTTCTTACACGGTCAAATAATGCTGTTATAGCCGCCAATCATGCTGCTGACGGCGTCATTTGCGCCGTTAAAGGCATCAACATAGTCTGTACCGCCTGCAACGGCCTCAGCCAGCCTGGTCATCCAGCTGTACAGAGAATCCACCTTATTGGTATACAGCTTGATGGCGCTGTCTCCCACCTTGCCGGTAAAGGAGCTGACCTTCTCCCGCTCTGTTTCGGTCTCCATCGCTCCCTTCAGTCCGTCGTAAGCGGTCTGGAGGTCGTTGAACAAGGAAGACAGGTTGGTCATATCAATCTCAGGCAGAATCAGCTCGTCGTCCGGCCCGGCCTGCGTATTTGCCACTTCAATCTGACCCATGATCTCATCCAAAATATCCTCACTGGTGTGAATCATGCACAGGGAATGGTACAGGATCATCTGCTCATCCTCCAGCAGCTGGGCCCGGTCCTCGTCCCGGCCCTGACTGGCCATCGTATCGATTGCACCTATAAAAGCCTCAAAATTGGCATCATAGGTCTGAAGGGCCTCCCACAGCTCGGCGTGCAGTTCCGGCGCCTTGGCCATATTGTCATCCTCAAACTCATCAAAGCGCATATAGGAGGCCAAATGATTTAAAGCCTCCATCACCTTGGCGGGGCTGTCCCCCAGGGCCTGAAGGGCGGCGTCCGCCTCCGGATAGGCCGGCTCCTCTTCAAGGTAACCCAGAGCCTTTTCCACAAGATAAGTATTGGGGGTGTAGAACTCAACAGCGTCCTTGATCGCGGAATAATCTCCAGTCACAGTAAACTCAGGTGCAAAGTCCACATTGGAGAAGTACACCGACAAAATAGGCTCGATTTCTCCCCCAATCTCCTCCGCCAAATCCAGATAGGAATTATACTTGCTGTAGTCCACAGGCCCCTCGCTCTTGGAACCGGAGGGTTCAGAGGTGCTGACGTCAGTCCCTGTCCCGCTCTTATCCCCGCCGCTCTGATCTCCGCTGCCGCATCCAGCCAGCAGCAGCGCGGCGCTCAAGCCCAAAGCAATTACCTTTACCCAGTTTTTTCCCATACTCATGATATTACAACTCCTTTAAAATTTTGTCTCTCTTCTGTTGATATTCCTGATTGGTGATAAGCCCGGCGGACCTCAGGCTCTCCAACTGCTCCAGGCGCTGCTTAGCATCCAAGGCGGTGGAGGGAATGTGGTCATGAGTCTCCGCCGGGGGCGGGGAGACCGTTCTCCGCTCAGGCTGTTCCTCGTCCTCAATGCGGATCTCCGGGCCCACATACCCTTTGCCAAAGGCCTGGTAGGCGTTCATACCGGTGATGACCGCGGCGCCCAGGGTCCACAGCAGTCCAAAGAGGCCAAAAACAGGAATCGCGATAAACAGGCCAACGAGAACAAATATACCCCCAAAAATCACACCAAGAGTGCCTGCCGCCTTACTGGGGCGGTAGGTAATGCGTTTTTTCACCAGTCAAACCTCCTTTTTGGCGGGCGGCCAGAGGCCGCTCCTAAGGCTGTTCCTCCGCCGATGTCCCGTCCTCAGAGGGGGTTTCCTCGGGCTGAGCGGTCTCGGCGTTCTCCTCCCGGCCGGCCAGGGCCAGAGAGATAACCTTATCCCCTTCCTCCTTGAAGCGCATCACAATAACTCCCTGGGTGGCCCGTCCAGCCATACGGATGGAGTCCACATGGGTGCGGATAAGAATTCCCGCCTGGGTGACCAGCAGCAGGTCCTCGCTGCCGTCCACAACCTTGACGCCCACAATGGGTCCGGTCTTGTCGGTTACCATATAGTTTTTGATGCCCAGGCCGCCCCGGTTGGTAACGCGGTACTCCTCCACTGGGGTACGCTTTCCAAAGCCCTTTTCGGTGATGGACAGCACTGTCCGTCCCTCGGCGATCCGGGCGGCGCCCACCACATAGTCTCCATCCCGGAGACGGATGCCCCGAACACCTACGGCGTCCCGGCCCATGGCACGCACGTCGTTTTCGTCGAAGCAGACCGCCATGCCGTCGTGGGTGGCAATGAGGATTTTTCTGGTTCCATCGGTCTCCCGGACCGAGACCAGCTGATCCCCCTCGTCCAGGCGCAGGGCCCGGATCCCGTTGTTGCGCAGATTTTTCAGGGTGCGGACAGGCAGGCGCTTCACAGTGCCCTGACGGGTAACCATGAAGAGATACAGCTCCTCATGGTCTGTCTCCCGGTAGTGGAGCATAGTTTGAACTCGCTCTCCCTGCTCCACCTGGAGGATGTTCACCATATTGGTGCCCTTGGCGGTCTTGCCGCTCTCCGGAATCTGATAGCCCTTTTTCCGATATACCTTACCCGTATCGGTGAAGAAAAGGATATAGTCGTGGGTGGAGGCGGTGAACACATCCGCCACGCAGTCCTCCTCCCGGGTGGTCATCCCCTTCTTGCCCATACCGCCCTTGGACTGAGCGGCGTACTCACTCACCGGCGTGCGCTTGATATAGCCCTCCTGAGTGAGGGTAAAGACGCACTGCTCCTCCTCGATGAGATCCTCAATATCAATCTCATCCTCCACGTCCTGAATCTCGGTAATCCGGTCGTCGCCATATTTGTCCCGGATAGCGGTGAGCTCCTCCTTCAGAACCCCCCGCAGCATCTCCTCGCTGGCCAGCAGCTGCTGGAAATAGGCAATGCGCTCCTCCAGCTCCTTATACTCCGCCTCCAGCTTCTCCCGGTTCATGCCCTGGAGGGCGATGAGCCGCATATCGCAGATGGCCTGGGCCTGGACGTCATCCAGCTTAAACCGCTCCATCAGCCGCTCCTTGGCCTCACTGTAGCTGTTTCGGATGATGTGGATAACCTCGTCGATGTTGTCCTGAGCGATAAGCAGGCCCTCCAGCAGGTGGGCCCGCTCCTGGGCCTTTTTCAGGTCGTACCTGGTCCGGCGGATAATGACCTGCTCCTGATAGGCGATGTATTCGTCCAGAATGTGGCGCAGGGACAGGATCCGGGGCTGGAGCTTGCCGTTCACCTCCACCAGAGCCAGCATGTTGATGGCAAAGGTAGTCTGGAGCTGGGTCTGGGCAAAGAGGCGGTTGAGCACCACCTGGGGGTTGGCGTCCCGCTTCAGCTCGATGATGATGCGCATTCCGTTGCGGTCGGACTCGTCATTGATCATGCTGATGCCGTCCAGCCGCTTGTCCTCCACCTGCTCGGCCATATTTTTAATCAGCAGCCGCTTGTTCACCTGATAAGGAATCTCAGTGATGACAATACGGGTGCGGTCCTTGCCGAACTCCTCAAACTCATGCCGGGCCCGGATGGTCACCCGGCCCCGGCCAGTGGCATAGGCCGCCCGGATGCCCGCCCGGCCCATGATGATGGCCCGGGTGGGGAAGTCGGGCCCCTTGATGTGCTCCATCAGGTCACCCAAGGTGGCCTCGGGGTCATCCAGCACACAGATAGCGGCGTTGATGACCTCCCGCATGTTGTGGGGCGGGATGTTGGTGGCCATGCCCACGGCGATGCCGCTGGAGCCGTTCACCAGCAGGTTGGGGAACCGGGAGGGCAGGGTCTTGGGCTCCCGGCGCGTCTCGTCGAAGTTGGGGTCCCAGTCCACCGTGTCCTTCTCGATGTCACGGAGCATCTCGTCGGAGAGCTTGGACATCCTCGCTTCGGTGTAACGGTAGGCCGCCGGGGGGTCGCCGTCGATGGAGCCGAAGTTGCCGTGGCCGTCCACCAGCATGTACCGCATGGAGAAATCCTGGGCCAGGCGGACCAGGGCGTCGTAGACGCTTTGGTCGCCGTGGGGGTGGTAGCGGCCCAGCACGTCGCCCACGCAGGTGGCC
>JAAVYL010000093.1 GCA_022791075.1 Lawsonibacter sp.
GTCATGACTTCGCAGCTGGCTGCAAACCACTTCTCCGGCACGGTCCTGGTGCCGCTGAGCAAGGGCGACAGGGTCTCCCTGCGGGTGATCAGCGCCACGCCGGTCGTGCTGCCGGCTCAGTCGGCCGGGGCCTCCCTGCTCATGCTCCGCCTGAGCTAAGGCACAGGCTTTGGAAAAACGAAACCCGTGTGAACCACAAAAGTGAAGCTATAAAAATATAATAGTTTCAAACACAGAATCAACTCCCATTCTTTGTTATAAGTAAAGCCGGCTGTTTTTACCGCAGCCGGCTTTTGGTTTGAAAGGATTTACTTCTCAATACCCCGCTTCTTCATCCAATCAGGCAGTTCTTTGCCATTGTACTTGCAGCCGGGGTAACGGCAGTTAGCGCAGTTTCCCTTGTTGCCTTTGACCGGGGATTCACCCTTGATATTCTTCTCCAGGAACTCCACCAGAGCCTTGATATCGGCCTCCTCGCCGTCCACGGCCCAGTAGTGGGCGCCCTCGTTGCCGCCGATGCCGCCGGCGCACACCACTTTGGCGTCACAGCGGAACATCTGCCTGATGGCCTCCACCTCGGTGAGGATGTTGGCGCTGGCCAGGCAGTACAGGCCGGGGTCAGCTCCCATGGAGATGTCAATGTGATTGGCACCGCCCAGGGCACGGCTGGCGGCAGGGACGCTGGGGACCATCTTCTCGTAGCCCACGGGGCAGATCCATCTCAGCCCCTTGCTGGTCATGTAGCCGATGAAGTTGGGGACAGTGCCGCCATTGAAGCCGGAGGTGATCACGCCCACATGGCCGTCCTGGTCGAAGGCGTTGGCGCCCTTGATGATGACGGTGTCGGCGTGGTAGTCCTGGAGGGCCTCGTCGATCTTCTTGTCCACTGGCTGGCCCTTGTAGAACACGTTGGGGAAGCTCTTGCGGCTGGAGGGCTCGGTGACGCACAGCAGGCCGTCAGTGCTGTTGCCCACGGTACACAGGCCGTGCTCCACCTCATAGCCCAACTCCTGGGCAATAAAGGCGTTGGTGGTGCCGCCAGCCAGCAGAACATAGGCGTCCTTCCAGGCCTTTTGGAACTCAGGGGTCTGGATGACCGCTTTGGCGATCAGGCGGCGGGCCTCGGCGGGGGTCAAAACAAAGGTAGCTTTCATGATAATCGCTCCATTCTAAACTTTTTTGTGATTCCCGTCCCAACAAGGCGGGAAATCTGTTTTATTCCTTCTCAGGGTGCTTCTTCAAATCAACCACGGGGTTGAGCAGGGGCCGCATCTCAAAGCCGTCGGGGCCGACAATGCGGCACTCGGCCATGTCACCGTCCTGGATGTGGAAGGCCCGAGGGGTACCGGTGGACAGAATGTCGCCGGCGTACCAGCCCTGGATACTGCTGTGGAGTGAGACCAGCCGGGCAGGGCGGTGTGTCATGTTGACCACTGTGTTCCTGGCATAGACCTGGCCGTTGTGGACGGACTGGACCTCCAGCTTGAGTACATCGGGCACCTCATCGGGAGTGACCAGCTCGGGACCAAAGGAGAAGAAGGTGGGGAAGTTCTTCACGATACACAGATACCGGGGATTGCCGCTGACAAAGTCGTTGCCCTTGAGGATGGACTCCTCCGTCATATCCAGGATGGTGGTGTAGCCCACAATGGCATCCTGCCAGTTCTCCTCGGATACATCCCGGCAGTCCTTACCCATAATCACGCCCAGCTCCGCCTCGGCGGTGGTCTTCTGGGCCTCCTTCAGGGTGGGCAGCTTGATGTCGTCACCGGGGCCAACCAGGGTATCGGCCATTTTGAAGAAGCTGCCGGGAAAACCGGTGGGAGCGGCAGAACCGATGTCCCCGGCGTGGTCCACATAATTCAGACCGATACCGAAGATGCGCTTGGGATTGCGGTACAGGGGAGCGTAGACCACTTCCTCCTGGGGAACCAGGCCAGGCAGACTGTCCAGCTCAGCCTTGCCGCCGTTGTTATACCATGCGGTCAGGCCGAGGACCTCACCGGCCTGGATGAGGGACAGCATGTCAGTACTCCAGGCGGTGCCCTGGGCGGCATTGAGGGCGGCAATGGGGAACACGCCCTTGGGGGTGACGATACCGGCGATTTCAGTGCCGTTCTTTTTAATGGTAGCGAGACGCATTCTTCAATTCCTCCAAACTTATTCGTTTTGCAGCTCCCGCCTCTCCGGGGCGGGAATCCGTTTATTTTCTGGCAGCGGCAGCAAGGGGTTGGATCATATTTTCGCTGCGGGCCACTACCATGGTGGTGACAACGTCGCCTGTGACGTTAAAGGTGGTGTTCGCCATGTCGATGAGGCGGAAAATACCGGCGATCATGCCCACGATCTCCAAAGGCAGTCCCATGTTGGTCAGCAGGATGGTGGTCATGATGATGGCACCGCCGGGGACACCGGGGCAGCCCATGGCCACCAGCACCGTAGAGATCACGATGTTGAGCAGGGCGGCGGGGGTGAGATCCATGCCATAGATTTGGGCGGTCATCACGATGGCCGCGGCATAGTAGATGCAGCCGCCGTTCATGTTGATAGTAGCGCCCAGAGGCAGAGAGAAGGCGGACAGCTCCGGAGACACGCCGAAGTCATCGTTGGTGACCGAGGTAGAAATCGGAAGAGAACCGGCGGAGCTGGTGGTGCTCATAGTGACCACCCAGACTTTCCAAATGCCCTTGAAAAACTGCCCGATTGGGAACCGGGCCAGGATCGCCACCATGGGGACGTACATCAGGAACACCAGGATCACGTCGGAAGCGTAGACGGTGAAAATCAGCTTGCCCAGGGGACCAAAGATTTTCAGTCCATATGCGCCCACGGAATCAGCCAGCAGGGCGCACACGCCGATGGGAGAGAACTCCATGACGATGGCGGTAATTTTGGACATGACGTCGGAAAAGCTCTGGATGGCGGAGGAGAGACGCTCCCCCCGCTCCCCCATCATAATGAGGGCGACGCCCAGGAAAATGGAGAAGACGATGATCTGGAGCATATTGGTGTTGGTAAAGGACTGGAAGATGTTGGACGGGAAGGCATCCACAATGGTGTCCAGTACGCTGGGCATGGCCTGTGCCTCATACTGGCTGCTCTCTGCCAGAGCGCTCATATCAAAGCCCTTGCCGGGATTGGTAACATTGGCGACCAGCAGCCCAAGGGCCACAGAAATGGCGGAGGTGAGGGCGTACAGCCCCACCACCTTCACACCGATGCTGCGCAGCTTGCGCAGGTCGCCCAGGCTGGCCACGCCGGCGGTGATGGAACAGAACACCAGGGGAACGACGATCATTTTAATCATATTCAGGAAGATGGTGCCCAGAGGCTTCAGAACTGTGGCCTTCTCCTGGAAAATCAGGCCGATCACGATGCCCAGACCAAAGCCGATGAATGTTTTCAGGGCCAGGCTCATCTTTTTCTGTTTCAAGGTCTTGTCCTCCCTCTCTTGATTCACTTGTCACGGTTTCTGCTGAAGTAACGCAACGGCTTTTTTCAGCTGTGTGCAGCCCTCCACCACGTTTTCGTAGCTGTTGGCAAAGGA
>JAAVYL010000094.1 GCA_022791075.1 Lawsonibacter sp.
CCCCTGGCGGACCAGGTCCCGGATGATATACTCGTCCAGAGCGTTGGAGGCCACAATCTTGCACTCCGGCAGCCCCGCCGCGTCCAGCATCTCCCGGGCCTTCCGGGACAGATAGGTCAGGTCGCCGCTGTCCAGCCGGATACCGCATTTTGTGATGCCCTTCGGTCCCAGGACCTCTTTAAACGCCTTGATGGCGTTGGGTACACCGGACTTGAGCACATTATAGGTATCCACCAGCAGGGTGGCGTTGTCGGGGTAAAGCTGACAGTAGGTTTTAAAGGCGGTAAGCTCGTCGGGGAACATCTGCACCCAGGAGTGGGCCATGGTGCCGGTGGCAGGGGAGCCGTACCGCTGGTCGGCCATCGTGCAGGCGGTGGCGGCGCAGCCCGCAATATAGCTGGCCCGGGCGCCCAGCAGAGCACCGTCCGCCCCCTGGGCCCGGCGGGAGCCGAACTCCGCTACAGGGCGGCCCTCAGCGGCCCGGACAATTCGGTTGGACTTGGTGGCAATGAGGCTCTGGTGGTTCAGGGTGAGCAGGACGAAGGTCTCAATAAACTGGGCCTGGATGGCGGGGGCCCGGACGGTGAGAATGGGCTCGTTGGGGAAGACCGGGGTCCCCTCGGGAACCGCCCAGATGTCGCCGGTGAATTTGAAATGCTTCAAATACTTTAAAAATTCCTCGCTGAAGCAGCCCTTGGTCCGAAGATAGGCCACATCCTCTTCGTCAAAGGCCAGTTCCTGGATGTACTCCACCACCTGGGCCAGACCGGCGGCGATGGCAAAGCCCCCTTTGTCAGGGACAGAGCGGTAGAACACGTCGAAGTAGCAGATTCGGTCCTGCAGACCAGTTTGAAAGTAGCCGTTGGCCATGGTCAGCTCATAGTAGTCGCACAGCATGGTCAAATTTGTCTTCGCTTTCATAGGAAAGCCTCCTTGTGTCGGGGTGACAAGACACCTCCTTGTTGACCCTATTATACTCCCCCTGGGGAAAAATGCAAGGCAAAGAGAAATTTTCTCCTCCGCTCTGGGCATACTGGGGGTATATCATCACCGAAAAGAGGGATTCAATCATGTCTGACAAAACCGAGGCATTTCTTCACAGTCAAACTCGGGAAAATCTGATGCGGGCTTTCGCGGGGGAGAGCCAAGCCCGGAACCGCTACACCATCGCCGCCGGGGTGGCCAATAAGGCGGGCCTGGCCGTTCTCCAGGGGGTATTTCTCTTTACCGCCGGTCAGGAGGAGGTCCACGCCAAGCAGTTCTACGCCGCCCTGGAGGACTGCTCCGGTCAGACCGTCAGGGTTGACGGCACCTACCCGGTGGACATCTACTCTGGAATGCTGGACTACCTCCGTGCCGCGCAGCACAATGAGTATCAGGAGTGGCAGCACGACTATGACCACTTCGCCAAAACCGCCATGGGGGAGGGCTTTCCCCTGGTGGGCAAGCTGTTTGAAAACATTGCACGTGTGGAGAAAACCCACGGGGACCGGTTTGGGAAGTTTGCCGATCTGATGGAGAAAAACCAGTTGTTTTTCTCTGAGGTGGAGGTACAGTGGATGTGTCTGCACTGCGGCTTTGTTTTGGAGGCCACAGCCGCCCCTGCTCACTGCCCCGTCTGCCGCCACCCCCAGGGGTATTTTGTGCGGTTTGAAATGGCGCCCTGGAGCTAATGAAACACGGATGGCCGATCATTCAGCCATCCGTGTTTTCTTGTCTATCGCGTCCAGCGACAATTCCCCCGCCAACTTGAACAACGCATCGGCCATGACCTTTTCCACAGGGATTCCACCCGCTTGCTGTCCTATCTGCTCATAAAAGACAGCCAGAAACTCAGGAACCGCTATTGTTACCTTTCTCATTTTATTAGACTCCCTTCCTCAATATTGTCAAATATTTCGTACCTCTCTTCATTTTCGGAACCTATACATTCCAATTCTACCACAAACAATGACCTAAAATCAATAATGGAATGTATATATTCCAAAAAATTTTTTGGAGAGAATAGGGATGTCAAAAAAGCTGAAACAGGATATCTCGATTGGAGCAAACCTGCGGCGCTTGAGAAAACAATCGGGACTTTCTCAGGAAAAGGTTGCTGCAAAACTGCAACTGGTGGGAATTGATATAAGTCGTGAGGTCATCTCCCAAATGGAATTGGGTAATTACAGCATAAGAGTCAGCGTATTGCGGGCATTAAAAGATATCTATCAGGTCGATTCTTTTGATGAATTCTTTAGAGACATATAAGTGATACAACAAATTAGAGTATGGTCTCCGTAGTCCTACCTTGGACACACTGTTTAAAATTGGGCAAGCCCTTGATATTCCGCCCCATATCGTCATCAAAGTGATTGACGATACACACCGCCAGGGATAAAAAACGCTTCGTATTTTACAGCGGGTAAAATACGGAGCGTTTTTTGTTATCCTTTTTTCTTGGAGGCCTCCCGCATCCGGGCGCCGTGGTCCAGCAGGCGCTTGCGCAGGCGCAGGTTCTCCGGGGTGCATTCCAGCAGCTCATCGTCGGCCAAAAACTCCAGGCACTGCTCCAGGGAGAGGGTGCGGGGGGTGACCAGGCGCAGCGCCTCGTCCGAGCCGGAGGCCCGCATATTGGTCAGCTGCTTCTTCTTGCACACGTTGACCGAGATATCCTCCTGCTTGGGGCACTCGCCCACGATCATGCCGCCGTAGACAGGGGTGCCGGCGCCGATGAACAGAGAGCCCCGCTCCTGGGCGTTGAACAAGCCGTAGGTGACCGCCTCGCCGGTTTCAAAGGCCACCAGAGAGCCGGTGTTCCGGCGGGTGATCTCCCCCTTGACGGGCTGATAGCTGTCGAAGACAGAGGCCATGATGCCCTCGCCCTTGGTGTCGGTCAAAAATTCGCTGCGGTACCCAAACAGGCCCCGGGCAGGAACCAAAAATTCCACCTTCATCCGCTCGCCCACAGGGTTCATCTCCAGCAGGTCGCCCTTTCTGGAGCCGATCTTTTCAATAACCGCGCCCACACAGTCGGCAGGCACGTCCACCACCAGCCGCTCCACAGGCTCACACTTCACGCCGTCCACCTCCTGGTAGAGCACCCGGGGCGGGGAGACCTGGAGCTCGTAGCCCTCCCGTCGCATCGTCTCAATGAGGATGGAGAGGGACATCTCCCCCCGGCCGGCCACATTGAAGGAGTCTGTGGACCCCTCCACCTCCGAGACCTTCAGGGACACATCCTTCAGGGTCTCCCGGAACAGCCGGTCCCGAAGCTGACGGCTGGTGACAAACTTGCCCTCCCGGCCGGCGAAGGGGGAGTCGTTTACTGAAAAGGTCATCTCAATGGTGGGGGCGGAGATTTTTACAAATTCGATGGGCTCCACCTTCTCATTGGAGCAGATGGTGTCTCCAATGGTGACGTCTCCAATGCCGCTCATGGCGATGATGCTGCCGGCGGCGGCCTCCTGCACGGGGACCTTGGCCAGTCCGTCAAACTCATAGAGGGCGGTGGCTTTGGCCTTCATGGGGGGCGCGTCGGGACTGTGGAAGTTGCACACCGCAATCTCCTGATTCTGCTTTACGCTGCCCCGCTCGATTCGGCCGATGGCGATGCGGCCCACAAACTCGTTGTAGTCAATGGAGGATACCAGCATCTGGAAGGGGGCCTCCAGCTCCACCTGGGGGGCGGGGATATAGTCGATGATTGTATCAAAGAGGGGCTTCAGGTCGCTGCCCGCCACGTCGGGCTGGACGGAGGCGGTGCCCTGGCGGCCGGAGCAGAACAGCATGGGGCTGTCCAGCTGCTCATCTGTGGCGTCCAGGTCCAGCAGCAGCTCCAGGCACTCATCAATCACTTCGTAAACCCTCTGGTCAGGGCGGTCGATTTTATTGACCACCACAATGACCTTGTGGCCCAGCTCCAGGGCCTTGGAGAGCACAAAGCGTGTCTGCGGCATAGGGCCCTCGGCGGCGTCAACCAAAAGGATAACACCGTTTACCATCTTCAGAATCCGCTCCACCTCGCCGCCAAAGTCGGCATGGCCCGGGGTGTCTACAATGTTAATCTTCACATCGCCGTACTGCACCGCGGTGTTTTTGGCGGTGATGGTAATGCCCCGCTCCCGCTCCAGGTCGTTGGAGTCCATCACCCGGTCCACTACGGCCTGGTTCTCCCGGTAGACGCCGGACTGTTTGAGCATCTCGTCCACCAGGGTGGTCTTTCCGTGGTCAACGTGGGCGATGATTGCAATATTTCTCAGCTTCTCATTCTGCATGGGAATACACCTCAAATCTGTGATTTCTCAATAAGCCAAAGCATTATACCCCCATTTTCAGGAAAAATCAACACGGATAGTGAAAAAATCCATACAAAGGGAGTCTTTATTCTGTTTACACATCTGTATATTATAGCGGGGACGGCCCTTTCAAAAAATATCGAACAAATTTTTGATTTTCCTCTTGACATTATCGAACGTCCGTTGTATAGTAGTGTTTAGAACAAATGTTTTCTGCCGGCAGCACAATGCAAAGTCCGATTTTTGGGACAGCAGACCTGATATATTACCACTATCCTGAACGTCATGGAGGAAGCGCATATGAAGACCATGTACTATCAAACATCCCATTTCATCTGTCACAGTGGCAATGTGGTAGACCTGGAGGAATTCCGCCGCAAGCTGGCTCTCACGCAGCGGGACAGCCTGGCCCGGCAGCTGGAGAACTCTTATGAGACACTGGAACCCGAAGAGCCCGAGGAGCAGGAAAACGTGGAGCCGTCCGCCTTCCACCCTGTGGTGCTGACCATGACCGGGAGGGAGCGCCGCCGGGCCCGGCGGAATCGTCAGGCCTGGATGCTGGACGCCTGCGCCAGTCTGGCCGTAATCCTTATGACACTGTTCTTTGCTCTGCGGGTTATGCTGTAACGCCCTGCCGCCTGTATCCTGCAGAGCTTGTCGGTAATCACACAATTAAGCAGAAAAGCGCCGGAGAATCCCGTCCGGCGCTTTATTTTTTACACTTATTTTGTAAACTTTTTATGATTTGGAAAAAAGGGCTTGACGGAGACTGGGAAACTGTGTATATTATTGTTACCGTTTTGTAACACTTATTTCGTGTTTGTCATTTTTGAGGTAACAGCCATGGAACAACATAATGAACGGAAGCTGGGGCCCGCCGCCCCTTCAAAGCCGGCAGCCCAGCCTCCGGAGACATCCCGAACCCCCCGGTCCGCACCGGACAAGCCCTCCCCGGATTGGCGCCGGGAGGCCCTGCTCTACCTGAGCGGCATGAAGGAGTGGGGACGCATCCACATCCGCCGCTGGACGCACCTGTTTCACAGCGCGGCCGCCGGAAATCTGGCAGTGGGGCCGGTCTCCTTCCTGCTGGTGGCCGGAGCTCTGGGCTCCGCCCTCACCCTGACCACCCTCTATTCCACCAGTTACGCCGTCATTGTAGACGGCCAGGAGGTGGGGGTCGTGTCTGACCAGAGCGTCGTGGCCGAGGCGATTCAGACTGTGGAAACCCGGGGCAGCCAGCTGCTGGGCTATCGCTATCAGGTGGACGGAGACATTGATTATAACTTTACCCTCACCCTTAAAAGCGACCTGAGCCAGGCCCAGGATATCAGCAACTACTTTTACAGCCAGCTCAACGAGCTCAGCGACCAGCTGCGGGCCTATGAGATAGCAGTGGACGGCCGGGCCATCGGTGCGGTGCGGGATGAGGCCGCCCTGAACCTCATGCTGAACGACTTTAAAGACCAGTATGTTACCGACAACACCACCTCCGCCAGCTTTGTGGAGCAGGTTTCCATCCAGCCGGTCTACGCCGTGGAGGACCTGATGACCCCCCAGGAGCTGGAGGAGGCTCTGAAGGCCAACACAACCGGAGAAACCACCTACACTGTGGTCAAGGGAGACACCTACAACGGCATCGCCTACCGGAACGACATGTCCCTCAGCGACCTGATGGCCCTCAACCCCGACGCCAGTCTGGACCGGCTGATGGTGGGGGACGTGCTCAATGTGAAGGAGATTATCCCCACCCTGTCTGTCCGGACCACGGAGAAGGTGACATACACCGAGCCCATTGAATGCCCTGTGGAGACCGTGGAGGACAGCTCCATGTATAAGGGGGACTCTAAAATCCTCACCAAGGGCACGGAGGGTGAATCTCAGGTACAGGCCGACGTGGTCTATATCAACGGCTATGAGCGCGAGCGGAACATCACCGGGACCACCACCCTCCGGGAGCCCACCACCACGGTGAAGGCCATAGGCACCAAGGAGAAGCCCAAGACGGCCTCCAAGGGCACCTATATCTGGCCGGTCAGCAGCCACCACATCAACTCCTATTTCGGCGGGCGCACCCTCCGGGGCCGCTACAACTTCCACTCCGGCGTGGACTTCCACGCCTATTACGGCGAGCCTGTCAAGGCTGCCGACGGCGGCACCGTCACCAAGGCGGGAAGGAGCGGAGGCTATGGCAACCTGGTTGTCATCCGCCACGACAACGGCACCGAAACCTACTACGCCCACAACTCCAGCATTAACGTCTCTGTGGGCCAGAAGGTTTACCAGGGACAGACCATTGCCCGGGCGGGCAGTACCGGCAACTCCACCGGTGTTCACTGCCACTTTGAGGTCCGCATCCGCGGCACCGCCGTCAACCCCTTGAGCTATCTGAGGTAACAATTCATCTCGCGGCCCCCACAGCTCCTCTTTAGGACTGTGGGGGCTGTTTTTAGCCGTCTTGCGCTCCTCCCCCTGTTTTTTCGGCGGCAGACCTTGCCAGAAGTCAAGAATAAATTGCAGTAAATTGGAATAATCAGCACAGCGCACAAAATCCCCCTGCCCGTTTTATGCTATTTGACGGCAAAAAGCGCATAAAAACCTAAACGGGTGGGTCTTGCTCACTCGTTTAGAACG
>JAAVYL010000095.1 GCA_022791075.1 Lawsonibacter sp.
CATGCTGGCCGGCATGATCGACCGGCTGAACGCCACCATGGAGGCCATCCTGATCCTGTGCACCGTGGGCCTGCTGGTCGCCTCCTTCCTCATGTCGGGCACCATCCCCGCCCTGATCTATTACGGCCTGAACCTGCTGACTCCTCAGCTGTTCCTGCCTGTGGGCTGCATCCTGTGCGCCATTGTCGGCCTGGCCTGCGGCTCCTCCTGGACCGCCACCGCCACTATGGGTATCGCCATGCTGGGCATCGGCGCCGGCCTGGGCATCCCTGCCCCCATCACCGCTGGTATGGCTATCTCCGGCGCCTATGTGGGCGACAAGTTCTCCCCCCTGTCCGACACCACCAACCTGGCCGCCGCCGTGTCTGAGACCGGCCTGTTCGACCACGTGACCGCCATGGTGTCCACCACCGCCCCCACCTTCGTAATCGCCCTCATCGGCTACGCCATCCTGGGCGTGACCACCAGCAGCGGCACCTACGATCCCACCGTCGCCAAAGACATCCAGACCGTGCTCGCGTCCGGCTTCAACATCAACCCCTTCCTGCTGGTTCCCATTCTGGTGGTTATCGGGGCCTGTGTGATGAAGCTGCCTGGCCTGGTGGGCGTCGCAATTTCGGTGTTCACCGGCGTTATTTTCGCCGTAATCTTCCAGGGTGTGGGCAGCCTGGCCGACCTGTTCGACATGCTCCACTACGGCTTTGGCTTCGGCGTTGACACCGAGGTCCCCGAGCTGGTGGCTGAGGCCGCCGCCGCTCTGAACGTAAGCCCCGACGCATACACCACCGTGTGCAGCCTGCTCAACCGGGGCGGCATGGACCACACCATGCGGACCATCAACCTGATTCTTCTGGCCGTGGCCTACGGCGGCGCTCTGGAACGCTGCGGCTGCACCGAGGCCCTGTTCGGTAAACTGAAGAACCGGCTGAACTCCGTCGGCAGCCTGATCTTCACCACCATGGCCACCTCCCTGTTCTGCGACGCCACCATGTGCGACCAGTTCCTGGGCATCGGCGTTCCCGCCCCCCTCTACGTGGAGAAGTACGACGAGCTTGGCCTGAGCCGCAACATGATGTCCCGCACCCTGGAAGACTGCGGCACCCTGTGGGCCGCCATGTTCCCCTGGACCGGCTGCGGCGCCTATCAGATGAGCGTGTTCGGCATGAACACCTTCACCTACTTTCCCTTCGCTTTCGTGAACCTGCTCAACCCCATCTACGCCGCCATCACCGCCTTTATGGGCCGCAATATCTTCTGGGCTGACGGCTCCTACACCAACATCTTCGGCAAGACCAAGGCCGGCAAGCCCGCCAAGGCCCCCGCTGAGGCCCACGAGAAGGCCCTGAAGGCTCTGGAAGCCCGCCGCGCCGCCGGCAAGGCCCCCAAGATCAGTGCCTGAGCTCTTCCGCAGAAAGGACTTAATCTGTGAGCAAGCATTCCCTTCCCTGGGCTGGTCTGCCCGGTCCCATCTACCTCCCCCGGGAACTGAAGCCCCGAAAGCCCTATGTCATTTACGGCTGCTGGGCTATGGTGACCCTCCTGCTGGTGGGCGGAATCGTCACCCGCTTTAAGATCGCTCTGATCTTCGGCGTGCTCTACGCCCTCACCCTTTTGACGAAAAAGGATGTGGCCGTGACCGAGCGGGGGCTGGAAATCTTCTATCAGATGAAGATCACCACCAACTACAACTTCTGGCCCTGGGAGGAGATCAACGCCATCGTGGTGGAGGACCGGAACCACCCCGAGCTGATTGCCCTCCACATCGGCCACGGCAACGTCAGCAAACGTTTTTTCTTCACCCGCCCGGACACAAAGGATATTCTGGCTCTGGCCATGAAGAAGCATCCCGGCATTCCGGTGCGCCAGGCGACTGATCACCCACGCTCCGGCGGCTTTTCCCGCAAGAGCAGCGGTATCTGACCACCTGCGGCCCCCAGAGGGACCCCCTCTTCTGGGGGCCGCACTTCCTTTTGTGAACTCCCGGCACTGTGCCGGATCAAAAATATACAAAGTGAGGTAATGATCTATGATTATGAATCCTTCTGCCATCAAGCACATCCTTCTGGACGGCCACAGCCTGACCCTGGAGAGCTTCGTCGCCGTCGCCCGCTGCAACGCCACTGTGGAGCTGGCCGGCTCCGCCCTGGAGGCTATGAAGAAATCCCGCGCCATGGCCGAGAAAATCGCCGCCGAGGGCCGGGTGGCCTACGGCATCACCACCGGCTTCGGTGACTTCCAGAAGGTGGCCGTCCCCGAGGAGATGAGCAACCAGCTGTCCACCAACCTGATTCTCAGCCACTGCACCGCCACCGGCGACCCCTATTCTGAGGAAGTGGTCCGGGGTATGCTGTTGCTGCGGGCCAACGCCCTGTGTGTGGGCGTGTCCGGCGTGCGCCCCCTGCTGGTAGAGATGATGATCGAGATGCTCAACAAGGGCGTCCACCCCTGGGTCCCCCAGAAGGGCTCTCTGGGCTCCTCCGGCGACCTGGCGCCTCTGGCCCACATGACCCTGCCCATGCTGGGCCGTGGCCAGGCCTACTACAAGGGCGAGCTGTTGTCCGGCGCCGACGCCATGGCCAAGGCCGGCATCGCCACTCTGGACACTCTGGTCTGCAAGGAGGGCCTTGGCATGACCAACGGCACCTGCGCGATGACCAGCGTGGGCTCCCTGGCCCTGTATGACACCATCTGCGCCGTCCAGCTGGGCGACATCATCGGCTCCATGGATTTCGAGGGCCTCACCGGCCTGCGTAATGCTTTCGACCCCCGCATCCACTCTGTCCGCGGCCAGAAGGGCCAGATGACGGTTGCCGCCAACATGAGCAAGCTGCTGGAGGGCTCCGAGATTCTGGACAACTGCCAGTCCGACCGGGTGCAGGACGCCTACGCCCTGCGCTGCATCCCTCAGCTCCACGGCGCGGTCCGCGATGCGCTGGACTATGTGCTGGATAAGGTTGAGATCGAGCTCAACGCCGTCACCGATAACCCCCTGCTCTTCCTGGAGGACGAGGCTGTCATCTCTGGCGGCAACTTCCACGGCGAGCCCATGGCCATCCCCTTTGACACGCTGGGCATTGCCTGCTCCGAGATTGCCAACGCCTCTGAGCGCCATATTGAGCGCATGGTCAACGCCGCTCTGTCCAATGGCCTGACCCCCTTCCTCACCACCAAGGCGGGCGTCAACTCCGGCTTTATGATTGTGCAGTACGCCGCCGCCTCCATGGTGTCTGAGAACAAGGTGCTGGCCCACCCCGCCAGCGTGGACTCCATCCCCTCCTCCGCCAACCAGGAGGACATCGTGTCCATGGGCACCACCGCGGGCCGCAAGGCCGGCTGGATTGTCCAGAACACCTACTCCGTGCTGGCTGACGAGCTGATGGTGGCCTGCCAGGCCATCGACATCCGCCGCCAGCTGAACACCCATGGTCAGGGCATCGCCCCCGTCCACGAGGCCATTCTGAAGCATGTCCGGGAGAAGGTCGCTTTCTACGAGATCGACCGGGAGATCTGGCCCGACATCGCTGAGGTGGAGAAGATGGTCCGCAGCGGCGAGCTGCTGGACATCGTGAAGGAATATATCCCTGACTTCCAGTAAGTCCCATGAAGCTACGCGTACAGCGCGCTGACCCGGCTGGTAATATTACACTATTTGTCCTGGACCCGGTCCCCAAGGGGGACCGGGCCGGGATTTCCACTTGTCTGATGTCCCGGCTCAGCGCCGAGCAGGTGGGCTTTGTCTGCCCCCCGTGCCAGGGTGGCGACGGCCGGCTGGAGATGATGGCCGGGGAGTTCTGCGGCAACGCAACCCGGGCTTTCGGGATGTTGACCGCCCAGAAGAGGGGAATTACCCAGGGCCGGCTGCTCATTGAAACCAGCGGCTGTCCTCATCCTGTCCAGGTCAGCGTAGACCTGAAGGCCGGCTCCGCCCAGGCCCAGATGCCTCTGCCCCGGGGCATGGGCAGAACAGAGGTGGACGGCCGCTTGGGCACCCTGGTGGACCTGGGGGGTATCGCCCATTTTGTGGTGGAAGACGTCCCTCCCAGCAGGAGCTTTTTTGAGAGGGCGGAGCCTCTTTTCCGGGACATCCCCGATCTGGACGCCTATGGCGTGATTTTTCTGAATCCGGCTGAACACACCATGACGCCTTTGGTCAAGGTCCCCGCTACCAATACCCTGGTGTGGGAGGGCAGCTGCGGCTCCGGTTCCCTGGCCGCCGCCCTCGCCCAGAGCCAGGACGCCCCCGACGGCCCCTTTGTCCGGTCCTACACCCAGCCCGCCGGGGTGATCAGCGTTACCGTCATCCGCCGGGACGGCGAGGAGGTATTCGCCAGCATCGGCGGCCCGGTGATATTAGACCCCCCTGTGGAGGTCCAACTTTAGGCTGAAAGGAGAACACAGGTCATGCCGCGCATTCGCAACGACCGCAGCGACTCCATTGATACACTGTTTCGGGCAATCCTGTCCCTCCAGAGCGTGGAGGAGTGCTACTGTTTTTTCGGCGACCTGCTCACCGTGCAGGAGCTTGCCTCCTTTGCTCAGCGGCTCCAGGTGGCCCGTATGCTCTCCGATGGGATGACCTATGAGAGCATACGCTCTGAGATTGCCACCAGCAGTTCCACTATCACCCGTGTCAATACCGAGCTGCGGTACGGTTCCGGGGGCTATAAAATGGTCCTGGAGCGCCTGTTCCCCAAAGAAGCCCCCAACGCACAGTGAAAGAGGTCTCTGAACATGCCGGCATGTTCAGAGACCTCTTTTCATATAAATGAATAACGTCATCCCCCCTTGCGGGACGGCTGATCATGGAAGGAGTGTCGCGCAATGCCCAAAGCTCGGGAACACGTCAAAGTCTTTATCGTTGAGAAAAAATGGTGGACGGGGCTGGTCTGTCTCTGTCTGGCGGCGTTCATGTTCTATGTGGTCAACTATCCCGCCGCAGTCGGGGCCTCCGCCGCCACGCGGCAACTGCCCATCTACTGCGTCCAGCGGGATCAAAAGCTTATCTCCATCAGCTTCGATGCGGCCTGGGGCAATGAGGACACCCAGCAGCTCATTGACATTTTGGGGCAGTACAACGTCCCCGCCACCTTCTTTGTTGTGGGGGAATGGGTGGACAAATACCCCGAATCGGTCAAAGCCCTCTACAACGCAGGCCACGAAATCATGAATCACTCCAACACCCACGCCCACTATCCTCAGCTGTCCGCCGATCAGGTCGTCGCTGATCTGAACGCCTGCAACGACAAGATCGAGAAGGTCACCGGGGTGCGCCCCACCCTGGTCCGCCTGCCCTATGGCGACTACGACGACAGCTCCATCAACGCGGTGCGCTCCGCCGGCATGGAGCCCATCCAGTGGGACGTGGATGTTTCCCATACCCCTTCAAGCCGTTGGGACAGAGGGGATTGCAAAGCTATCCCGCAGTAATATCTCCATGTATACCGCATTTGAGAAAACCGGCAGGACGGGTAAGAACTCCGTTCTGCCGGTTATTATATTGCCAACGTTTTGCTGGGCAGTTGTTTGGGTTACGGACAGAACTCCCCATAAATTCGATCGATCTCCTCAAATTCTGCCTGTAGCTTATTTTGAATTTGAGCTTCAATGTATTCCTGCTTAACACGTGTAATGAAGCGGATATCCAGAAACAGATGCGCAACTGTATTCAACAAACTACCGATATCAAGGTTTTTGGGATTCGAAGTAATGCTGGCATTGATAATCGTGCTGGCAGATGCAATAGAATTGGAGATCAAGAGAATTTTGCGCGTCCTGACTTCATAGATATCCTTCGGTACACCTTCATCGCGGAAAAGACCATGGGTAAGGCCAATAATCATGTCAATTAAGGCAGTTATAGCAAAGGAAACTCCTACAACCTTCGCATCACGGGAAAAACATAGCGCATCATAATGCTCTTTGTATAGCTTGCTGGCAAATTGCTCATTGATTGCAGAAAGAACTGGTACAGGAAGTCCGGCTTTGGTAAATTCATCTGACTTCAGGTGTTGCGCCTGGGCAAAAATCGCTGCTGGCAAATTCAATCTATCTGCCTCTATTATTTCGCGGCTTTCCTGCACCATTGTGACCAGCGGCACACTCCCTGGCAAAATTATCATCGGATTACGTTGAATCCGGCGTGATTGAAAATCGTTTGTTGTGATGATATCTGTCAGGATATTCATCGTTCCAAAGAGCCACCCAAGTATTGGGTCATGGCCCAACGTATATAACCGATGCTCGCCACCATGTAATTGAATACCCGCAGCAGGTGACCCGCGTGTAATGTCATATGGCGGTGTTTGATACAAAATGTTGATCCAATATCCGGTTTTTCCGTTGGTTTTGGCAAGCTTTTTGTCCCTGAATGTGTCATTTGCATCTCTGTGTGTTCGTTCGATGGATTTGTCGTTGTGATTCAGTCGCTTGCTTGGATCAAAGCTGTCTCCATAACCAACTTTACCTGCTACATATAGGAATAGTAACGCCTTTGTCACTTGCAGAGCAATTGCAATTGCAAGAAATGGCAGATCTGTTTTATTGATAAGGCTTGTTTGGCGAGCAAATTCTTTGTTGATTGCATCCAATTCGCGGAAGGAATCGTTGATCTCACTTTCCGACATAATATCTTCTAATACAACCGGCTCAGTACAATGCTCATTTGCTTGACGTACGATCTCATCCCAGCTTTCTAACTCTGGACGGTGTTCTAGCCGTCGTTCTTGCCTTTGATCAGCAATCTTTTTTGCCAATGTTTTAACATCAGCTTGTTTTCCAAGAGATTTTAATAGTTCCAACGACGAATCAATTGCGGCATCCGCTGTCTGCCTTGTGGCAGCCATATCAGGGTCATTCTTTTGAGAAAGTGATCTGTCTTGATTCATCTTCAGTACTCTATTCAGATCCTTCTCTTGCTCGGAATATTGGAATCTACTCATTCGGCAGCCTCCCTATAAAGATGCTTACAAAATACCCAAATCGTGCTGCAAGTCCTTGATGGCAGATTGCAGAAGGATGTTTAACCCGTTCAAATACTCTATCCTCTCCTTGTCAGCATCTGTTTCTTCCTTGAGTGCTTTCACAATTGCTGTCTGCTTAGCAATCGCATTTTTGTAGATGAGCTCTTTTGACTCACGGAGTTTCTTGTTCCTTACATGCGACGCAACGCCCATACCTACTCCGCCTAGCGCGACAGCAGGGGCCGCTAATACAGCAATGCCAGCGACCATGCCGCCGCCAATCAGTCCACCCGCCGCAGCCAACCCGCTTGTAATTCCAGCAGCGCTAAGGCCAACAACAGAACCACCCAAATATAGCCCTGCAAAGCCGATCGCAGCTCCGGTACCAACTCCTACAGCCCCAGCTAGAGCTTCACCAATAGGAGAATCTCCTATCCTCCTTGACGTGTCATGCAATGCCAGATCAGCATCGTCTATTACACTCTGCACTGTTTTTAGTGCATCCTGACTCTGGAATTTCATATCCTTTTTACTCTTGACATATTCACCCATTCTGAATTACCTCCAAAAAATTATTTCATGTTTATCGCTCATACCACGGTCATCATATACTTGCTCTGATCTTACAGCAGAAAGTATAGCATATCTATACAGAAATTGCAACTATCAGCTATAACAATAAAGAACTTCTAGTTTTTCATTTCCCCACTAATAGTTTATTCATGCAAAAACTTACAGCGTTACACTAGTTTTAACAACTCAAAGGAGGGAAACGCTGTGGATTGGGTCACGATTGGTGCCAGGATACGTCGTCAACGAGAATATTTGGGCTATACCCGTGAGAATTTTGCTGAACTTTTGGATGTAACCCCAAAATTTTGTTCGGATATCGAGCTGGGAGCAAGAGGGATGTCGATCCCCACACTTTGTAAAATATCTCATATCCTGCGCCTGAAGACGGACTATATCCTATTCGGAAAAACGGAGGAAGCATTCAGCGAGCCGCTGACGCTTCTGCTCCAAAGCTGCACCGACTCCGAGCGGGTATATGCGGAGCAGCTGCTAAAAACATTTTTAATCGCAATGAACACAAAAAAAGATTCGCTTTAATCGGCGAATCTTTTTACTTTTCGATAGAATGTGCTGGACTTCATATCCAGCCGCCGCATAGCCTCTACCGCAGTAATCTCTCCGCTACGCCACTGATGGACTACCGCCTCAAAGTTCGGCGGCATGATCGGTTTGCGGCCTTTGTACTTCCCCTGCTCCTTGGCAATGGCGATACCCTCTCGCTGACGCTGGAGAATATATTCCCGTTCCAGCTCGGCCACTGCCCCAAAGATGGTCAGCATAAATTTCCCCGTTGGGGTAGTGGTGTCGATGGCTTCCTTTTGGGAGATAAATTCCACCTGTTTGGCAGTCAGCTGTTCTACCAGGTCCAGGAGATCACGGGTATTCCGGGCAAAGCGGCTGATGGATTCCACAATCACGGTATCACCTTGGCGTACATAGGCGAGCATCTTCCACAGCTCCGGCCGGTTGGCGTTTTTGCCGCTGGCCCGGTCTACATACAGCTGATCTACACCGAGATCACGCATTAGAATCTCCTGACGAATGGTGTTTTGCTCCTGGGTACTCACACGGACATATCCAATTTTCAAGACATATTTCCTCCTAAAATTCCCAATAGGGTCAGTTTTCAGAATGGCACATGCCAAAACTCCGAAACCGACCCTATTGGGATCCTTTTCCCCTGTGTCGTTAGGGTACAGCTCAATGGGACACGGCCTATTCCTCAAAGGAAAAGGAGTGACCTTCCTCAGCAGCACTGTCAACATAATTTGAGAGCCCATCATAAAGCCTCTCTCAAATTCAAGCTGACAGTCCAGCATTTGATATCTCTGAGCTTTTTTCAGATAGTCTTCCACCAACACCTGATACTCTGCCGGTAGTTCCTTTCGTATCGACCGCTCAGCTTGCGTCACGTTCTCCAGTGCCACAGAATACCGTTTCTCAAAATCCTGGCTCTGGCTATAGGGCAGATCACAGTGGAATAGGGCTTCCATGATTTCATCCACAACAAGGCTCCTCCATTCTCAGCCGATGACGACTCTGGCCCGACAGCAGAAGTCCTCCATACAACTCACGGCAGCGGCTCTCGGTATCTTCAAAAACCGTGCGGCCTCATGGAGCGCAAACCCATCTACCAGAAGCCGAATAATTTTCGCTTCCCTTGGCGTGGCTACACTTGCGGCCTGTTCCAGAAGGGCCTTGCTCTCAACTCGCCGCTCGGTATCCTGCCTGTGGTCTGTAAGCATACTGCCGGCATCATCCAGCCCTACAGTGACACCGCAACGCTTCGCACAGGCATAATACTCGCCCTCCCGGAGGACGGAATCTTTCATGGCCCGGAACGCCATCGCCTTAAACTTTACCCCGACGGGAGGGTCACGGAAATATTGCTGCACAGCGGAGAGGTAGCCAAAAATCACGATATCGTAGAAATCATCCGCCGGGAGATGTCTGTAGCGGAGGAAGTCAGTCACCAGATCATGGTGCTGCTCCGCAAATTCCCGTTCCTCCTGGGTCATAGGACGCAAGGCCCTCATATTTATCACTCCGATCAATCAGTAAAATGAAGGGGAACCCCTTGCGGCGCAAGAGGTTCCCTCATAGATAAGTTTGCTCAATCGACCTCCAGCGGCAAGCAGACGATACGGCCATCCATGCCCCAGAACATCTCCGGGGTATAGAACCGCTTTCGATACCGCTCGACCTGCTCCGGAGTCAGACTGGTAAAATGGTCACGGTTTGCCGGAGCACAGCACAGGAAAAACGTACCGCACACGATATCGCATAACTGCCCGTTCTTGTCCCGCAGCCCACGGTTCGCCGGAAGGTCCAGCAATTTGCCTTCGTTATTACAGACCAGCACGACTGAGTCCTCCAAGTAGATGGGTTGGATCGACCCACTCACGATGCCCTGCATGGCCGTCAAGGAATCGTCGATTTCTTTCACTTCCGGCCTCCGCTCAGGTTCGACTACTAAGACACGCATAGCAATGATCCTTTCTCTATTCCTTGGGAACAGCTGCAAATTCCATGTGGTACATATCCAGGGACTTTCCCAGGATAACGTGATCGCCCTTGTAGTAGGTCGGCTCACAGAATCCATCGGCACGGGCCTCCGCCTCGTTCTCAAAGATTGCTTTGATCCGAACTGTGCAGAAGCGGGGCGTATAGACAGAATCGCCAATCTTCATACTTGATCTCCTCCTTCAGAACGGCAAGGTATTGAAGGGCAGATGTTTGTCACACCAGCTGTACAGCCTGGGGAAGTGGTCCATCATCCATCCCCAAAATTTCCAGCGTCTGGTTTCCAAATTCTGTTTCCAGACAGCCCGTTTATTGTATTTCATGAGATCCTTCCTTTCTTCTTGGACAAAATAAATGGCCCGGTGTCCCCACCGCATGGCAGGGACACCGGGCCATCATAGCGTATCTTAGCTGGCCTGTGCCAGCTCCGGCACCATCTGGGCGGCGTTCACAATGTCCATGAACTGCTGGCCGAATGCCTTTGCCTGGGCCGCTTCCTCCGGGCTGAGTGCGCCGGCCGTCTGGAAGTTGAACAGGGCGTAGGGCTTGCCCTGCTTGCTGGTGGCCCTCTCCAAGGTGA
>JAAVYL010000096.1 GCA_022791075.1 Lawsonibacter sp.
GCACACCCAGAACAACCTGTCCGTGATGGCCGAGAACATCCAGGACGCTGAGAGCTCCATCCGCGATACCGACATCGCCGAGGAGATGATGGCCTACACCAAGAACAACATCCTGGTGCAGTCCGCCCAGGCCATGCTGGCCCAGGCAAATCAGCTGCCTCAGGGCGTCCTCCAGCTGTTGGGCTAATGATAGCCTGATTGCGGCGCAATCGGAATCAGCCTGGGACGGCATGGCCGCCCGGGAACCCAGCGCGAGCCCAGCGGAGCGGGTCGCGCTGGGAGCGGAGGAGCAAGGAAGCGCAATACGGGACGCCCAACAGGGCGTCCCACATGAAGCGGACTTTGCGACGACGCGGCCCAGGCAAATCAGCTGCCTCAGGGCGTCCTCCAGCTGCTGGGCTGATTCGCTTCACGTAGCATAACCGCAAGGACACACGAAACGACGGGGGCGGGCGTTTGCCCGCCCCCGTTTTCCTGCCTTTGAAAAAGCGGCAGAAGGGGATTTGCAGCCTTTTCAAGTACAGGAAAAGAGAGGAGATTACTATGAACATTGAAATAAAGCCGGTACTGTCCATCGGCATGATTTTTAAGAATGAGATTCGCTGTTTGGAGCGGTGCATGAAGTCCCTCCAGCCGCTGCGGGATGCTATCCCCTGTGAGCTGGTTATGGCGGACACCGGATCTGACGACGGAAGCCGGGAAGTGGCGGAGAAATACGCCGATATCCTCATTGATTTTCCTTGGATCAATGACTTTGCTGCTGCCAGAAACGCGGTAATGGACCGCTGCTCAGGGCAGTGGTACTTCAGCTTGGACTGTGATGAGTGGCTGGATCCCAATATTGCGGGACTTGTGAACTTTTTAACAGGTCAGCACGAGTATAATTATGGTTCTATTGTGATCCGGAACTACTCGACGGAGGAGCTGGAAAGAGGAAGCTACGGAGACTTTGTGGGTGTCCGCCTGCTGCGCATGTCCACGGGCCTGCGGTATGCAGGAGCCATTCATGAGCGGTGGGAAACCTCCGATGCGATGAATATAATGCTGCCCAAGGGGGCGATGCTCCATCATGACGGGTATGTGGGTGGTGAACGCTGGAAGTCCAAGGAAGAACGGAATATGCCCCTGCTTCGGAAAAAGATGAAGGGGAATCCCAAGGATTTAGGCCTTTTGCAGCAGTGCATTGAATCGGGCGGAACAGACCCGCATGTACTGGATTATGTGTATCGCGCTGTGAAGGGTGTGAAAGAAAAGTGGGTCGGATGGGAGCTGTTTGGACCATCTGTGTTCCGTCTTGCGGTCCGATTTGCCCTCGAGCGTAAGCTGCCGGAGCTGGAAGAGTGGCTGGCCAAGGCGGAGGAGCTGTTCCCGAATAATTTGTTTATCCGTGTGGATGTGATGTATTTTGCCGTCAGCCGAGCGTGGGATAAGGGGGAATATGCAGAGGCAATCCGGTGCAGTGAAATATACTTGAAGGCCATTGAAGACTATCAGGCCGGTACCTATAATTATGCTGACCTTTTGACAAGTGCTCTGTCCATGGGGTCCCCCACTTCTGTACTGAATGTTGGGGTTGTGCTGGCGGCGGCCTATGTGAACAGCGAGCAGCCAGAGGAATGCCTGCGGGTCCTGAAAACCATGGATGGTTCGCAGATGACCGTCGGCCAGGCGCGGAACTGGCTGAATACCTGCTGCCAGCTTCATGCCAAATCCAAGGAGGACACAGAGCCGGTGCTGGCCGCTTTCTGGGAACAGATTCAGCAGGGAGAGAAGAAGGAACTGGCGGAGCAGCGGCGGGCGGAATTTATCCGGGTAGGAATGGAGAAGTTCCCCCAGGCCTATCGGGATGAAGAGGCGGTGATGAAGGATTTCTGCCGCTATGCCTATACAGCTTTCCTGCCGCTCGCGGGGAAGGAAAACTGTGAGCTGGGCACTGCCGCAGCCGTTCTGAGTACCTTTGAGCCGAAGAAGCTGACAGAGCTGCTTCTTTCGGTGAAAAAATGGGGGGAATTCCCCGCGGGGGCTTTGGAGCACGCCTTGCTGGGAGGGGTGGAATTCCCGTTGCCTGGCAAACATTTGAATCTTGAGGAGATGGATGCACTGGTCGGACGGATGGACAGCAGCGTGCGGGAGAGCTTGGCGATTCAGGCTGCGGACAGACAGCTGGACAGCTGGCAGATTCTGACCTGGGTCCGGGGCCTGGCACTGGCGGCGGTGCGGGGCTGCCAGTGGGAGAATGAGGCCAAGGGCTTGGAATTGAGCCGCGCCTTTGCCAGAATTGAGGGCATTTTCCTGCCCCGGTACTACGCCCCGGAGCTGTTAAGTGAGGAGAATATTCAGGTTTTGCCTCCGCTGCACCGGTTTGGCTGGTACTGCGCTCAAGCCTTTGAACAGCTGGACAGCGGCGATGCTGCCGGATATGTCCACCTGCTGCGTGAGGGCCTGTCCGTCTGCGAGAGTATGAAGCCCATGGTGGAGTTTTTAACAAAGCATACCCCGGAGCTGCAGGCGCCGAAGCCCAGCACGGAGCTGCTGGCCCTGGCGGAGCAGGTGAGAACCCTTCTGGCGGCCTGTAATCCAGAGGATCCGGCTGTGGAGGCGGTGAAGGCCAGCGAGGCCTACCAAAAGGTGGCCCATCTCATTGAGGGGATAGATGGAGGAGGTTTACCATCATGAAGGTTGTTGTGCTGGCCGGTGGTCTGGGTACCCGCATCAGCGAGGAGAGTTATTTAAAGCCCAAGCCCATGATTACCATCGGGGAGCAGCCCATTTTGTGGCACATTATGAAGTACTACTCCAGCTTCGGGTTTCATGACTTCGTCATCTGCTGCGGTTACAAGGGGTACATGATCAAAGAGTACTTTGCGGACTATTACCTTCACAGGTCTGATGTGACCTTTGATTTTTCAGCAGAGAACCGGATGACGGTCCATCAGAACGTGGCCGAGCCCTGGCGCGTGACTTTAGTGGATACAGGTCTGAACACCCAGACTGGCGCGAGAATCAAACGGGTGCAGAAGTATATTGGAGACGAACCCTTTATGCTCACCTATGGCGATGGGGTAAGTGACGTGGACTTGAACGCGCTGCTGAAGCAGCACCAGGCCTCTGGCAAGACGGTAACGCTCACTGGCATTCAGCCCGGCGGACGATTCGGCGTGCTGGACCTGGAGGGACAGGCCGTGGTGGGGTTCCGGGAGAAGGCGAAGGAGGACGGCGGCTGGATCAATGGCGGCTTTATGGCGGCCGAGCCTGGCCTCTTTGATTATCTCAGCGCAGAGGAAGCCTGTATTCTGGAGCGTGATCCTCTGGAGACCTTGGCCCGGGAAGGGAAATTAGGCATCTATAAGCACAGCGGGTTCTGGCAGTGTATGGATACGCAGCGGGACCGCAGTCAACTGGAAGCTATTTGGAGCAACGGCAATCCGCCGTGGGTAAGGAGCGAAATACAGTGAAAACATCACAACTGCTGCGTGCAAAGACACTTGACCTGCGCCTGACGCGTCCTTTGACGCCGGACAGGCAGGAAAACAGTGAAAAAAATCGGGAGGAGGCTCTCTCCGGACAGCTGGTTTTGGAGTCTATGCCCCGCCGCCTGGTCTTTGAGTTGACCAATGCCTGTAATCTGAACTGTAAAATGTGCGGGCGCAATTCCGCAGACTTTCAAGCCACATGGTTTCAGACACAGTGGCTGCGCTATTTTGAGAAGGCGGCAGAGAGAATTGAGGAAGTGACGCTGATGGGGTGGGGAGAGCCCACGGTCCATCCCCACTTTACGGAGTTTTTGACCTGGGCGCACCGCCTCGGCTTGCGGAAATATTTTTGTACAAACGGAATGAGGCTGGATCAGCTCTTTGACGATATTTTCCGGACAGAAACAGACATTATTGCGGTCAGTATGGATGGAGCCTGCGCGAAGACCAATGAGGAGATCCGCCGGGGAGCGGATTTCCATAAGATACTGCGCAGCCTTTCCGCAATTACAGAGTATAAATCCGCCCACGGACTGGAGTTTCCCTACACGAATTTTGTCTTTACAGCGATGGCTCAGAATTTGGGAGAGCTGCCGGAGCTGGTCCGGCTTGCGGGTGAAATTGGGCTGGATGAGGTGAAGGTGGTGTATTTAACTGCCTTTGATGAGGAGCTGGTCCCGCAGGCACTGTATGACAAGATGGAGTGGACAAGGGAGGTTTTCCAGGCGGCGATGGAGGTGGGGCGCAGCAAGGGCGTCTCCTTAAAGCTGCCCCATCTTGTGGGAGAAGACCCTGCCGGGGAACAGCCCCATAAGGACTGCTACACTGGGTGGCGGGACTTTTTCCTGGGCTCTGATGGATACATCCGTCCCTGTATGTCCACGGCTGAAAAGCTGTTTCCGATTGACCGATATCCTGATTTTGCGCAAATGTGGAATTCTCCGGAATATCAGCAGCACCGCAGCCGGGTCAATGGGGAGAGAATGGCGCTTTCCTGCCGGAACTGCTACCAGTCCTCCTGTGCCAACTGGAATAAACAGGACTCTTTCCTGCAGACAGGCAAACAGTTTTCCCCTGAATGGCAGGCGGACTCCGATAAATCTGACAGGGCGGGAGCGCAGAGTTGATGGAGCAAAATGTGTCGAGAGAAGAGTTGTCCAGCCGCATTTTTGAGCTGTTCAATACAGGAGAAGAGGCGATTGAATTTTTAAATCAGGCGGGCCTGCAGGACAATATCTATCTGCTGGAGGATTTAAAGGTGCTGTGCACCACCTTGGCAGCTGGAATTGAACAGTCTGGTGCCTGGATAACTCTGAAGAACAGGCTGGAGGAGCTTGGGCTGAATGCCCCGTTGGCGATTGAACGGATCTGCCAGGCGCTGAAGGAGGGCAAGCTGGAAAATGCGGATATGCAGTATCGCTGTATATTCGTTCCTCTGTTTCTCTTTTGGAAGAGATATGCGGAATTTTTCCTGATTTACGCTGCGGATGAGGATGCGCTGCGCCGCTGGCACGAGGAAGAAAGGATACACCAGAAGGAGGTGCGGGAGCAGCCCAAAGAGGATTCTCAGCAGGATTTCCGCTATGACCTGTCTATTGTGGTGCTTTTTTACGGACACAAGGAAATGACAGAGAAATGCCTGGAGGCTATCCGAAAGTATACTACCAGCCGCAGCTATGAATTGATTACGGTTGACAATGGCAGTGATGAGGAGACGACGGCATGGTGTGAATCATTACCCCATGAGAAAAAGATTTATTATTCCCACAATATGGGCTCCTCTGCCGCAGGCAATTTAATCTTTACCATGGCCCCTCTCTATATGGAAGGAAAGTATCTCCTGTTTGTCAGCAACGATGTAATTGTGACGCCGGGATACGATGAGATCCTCTACCAGTGTATGGAGAGCGATCCCGCAATCGCAGCGGCGGTTCCGGTCTGCAATTCCGCCAGTAATTATCAGACGATCAGTGTGCCATATCAGGATAACAACCTGGAGGATATGCTTCACTTTGCACAGGAGTACAATCAGTTTAATCCGCGCAAGTGGACGGACCGGGCCCGTCTGTTCTGCATTTTGGGATGCTATCGTCCCGCGGCCCTGATGCAGACCTATTTGGCCTATGACCCGCTTTTCTGCTATGACATGTTTGCGGATGACGACCAGTGCTGTCAGTTCCGGAGAATGGGGTACCGGCAGGTGTTGTGCCGGGACGTGTTTGTCCATCATTATGGCTCGGCGACAATAGGGGCGGAGCAATTTCAGGTGATGGATTTAGGCCGGGCACAGTTTTATCAGAAGTACAATGTAGATGCCTGGAATTCATTGGGAGCGGATTTATTTGAGGTGCTGGGGTGTCTGGATATAAATCCCATAGAGAGCGTCCGCATTTTGGCGCTGAACCCTCTGTTTGGAGAGAGCGTTCTGGCGCTGTGCAACCGCCTCAAAGAGTGCGGAAGTGACAGCGTGGTGGTTGATGCCCTGACGGAGGACCACAGATATCTGGATGATATGGAAGGCCTGTTTCACCGCAGCGGTCTGCTTGAGGATGCGGAGAGGGTGCTGGAGGGGAACTATAACGCCGTCATTGTAGGAAGCGGACTGGAGCGATGCCTGGATCTGAGGGCTGTGTGCGCTTTAGGAGCCAAGTGGCTGACGCCGGGCGGACTGATGATTACCAAGCACACCAATTATTTTAATCTGGCGGCGCTGCACTCCACTTTGCAGAGCGGCGACTTTGTGAATGACGTTTTTTCCAAGGATCCGTGTGAGAATCCTGTTTTGAATTTGATTTCTGACGGAGCCCTGAAAGCCTTTTTACAGAATAAGGGCCTGGAGCTGCAAAGATCAATTTCTTTAGTGAATCATAGCGTAGATCCGTTTGCGCAGCTGGTCGCTGCGGCCCTTCAGGTGAACAGCGATGAGAAAGCGGAGGAGTTTTTGAAGACGGCCGGTAAGCTCAACCTGTGGAGAAAGCGAATGTAAATAGACAAAGGAGTGTGCGGCGATGGCGGCCAATCTGGACTTTTACCGGAACAAGCGGATTTTGGTGACCGGTCACACGGGCTTTAAGGGGACATGGCTGTGCTGGCTGCTGTCGTCGTTGGGGGCGAAGGTGTATGGGTATGCGCTTCCCGCGCAGCCCGGAAACCTGTATGAGCAATCCAAGCCGCCCATGTCTGGCGTCTGTCTGGCGGATATACGCAGTTCCCGAGAGATTGAGCAGGTGCTGCTCCAATTTGAACCGGAGTTGGTGTTTCACCTGGCGGCCCACTCTGTAATTGACGGATCTTATGACTATCCGGAGAGCATCTTTGAGATCAATTTAATGGGTACCGTGCGCCTCTTGGAGTCAATCCGCAGAGACGGGTGCGGCATACCGGTTGTAGTCGTCACCAGCGACAAATGCTACACGCAAAAACTGAATGGCTGCTCCTGCCGGGAGGATGATCCCCTGGGTGCAGCGGAGGCCTACTCTGCCAGTAAGGCCTGTCAGGATTTGGCGGCGCAGTGCTATCAGTACTCTTTTCCTGAGCTGCGGGTGGCTGTGGCCAGGGCCAGCAACACTGTGGGCGGCGGCGATTTTAACGCAAGCCGACTGATACCATATCTGCTGGACTGCTTTTTCAGCGGCAGAACGGCGCAGCTCCGGAACCCAAACTTTGTCCGGCCCTGGCAGTATGTGCTGGATGTGCTCCGGGGCTATCTGATGCTGGGAAAGGCGCTGGCAGAAGGGGAGCTGAAGGACAGCACTATATTTAACTTTGGTCCGCGGTCTGATGGGTTTCAAACCGTTGCTTGTGTGGCGGAGATATTAGGCGGGTATTTTCCAAATGCCTGTTGGGAGTGGATAGGCGCGGCGGCGACCAAGGAGACCGAGGTGCTCCGGCTGGACAGCGGTAAGGCGGAGCGGAGCCTCGGGTGGCGCCCAATTTACTCCCTGGAGGAGACGCTGGCCCAGGCCGCCGGCTTTCGCACAGGCCTCTCCAGCCGCTCTGCGCAGGAGCTGTGCCGTGAGCAGGTGGAGCAGTTCCTTGAGCGGACGGAAACCGGGGAGGCGGCGGAATGAGAGCTCTGGTGGTTGGTGCCGGCTGCTGTGGGGCCAGTGCGGCCCGGCGGCTGGCAGAATATGGCTGGGAGGTCACAGTTGTGGACCGGCGGGCGCATATTGGCGGTAACGCCTATGACCGCCGGGACAGCCGGGGAATTTTGTACCATGTATATGGTCCCCATGTGTTTTTTACCGACCGGGAGCGTGTATGGAATTTTCTGTCTCCCTTTGCAGACTGGGAACCCTTCCGGTGCAGTCTGAAGGTGCGGATTGAGGGGGAATTTCTCCCCATGCCCTTCCAGCCGGAGACGCTGCGGCGGCTGCTGCCTGAGGAGGGTGCCCGGGCAGTGGAGGCCATGAACCGGCGCTGGAGCGAACGGGAATGGGTTACCGTTTTAGACTTGCTGGCCTGCGATGACCCGCTGCTCCAGCTGGCCGGCCGGCGCTTGTATGACTGTGACTGTGTGCCCTATAACCAAAAGCAGTGGGGACTGCGTCCGGAGGAGCTCTCTCCCGAGGTATCGGCGCGGGCTCCGGTATATTTAAGGGACCGTCTGTATTTTCGTCCGGAGAGGTTTCAGTTTATGCCTAAACAGGGGTTTGCCCCGCTGTTTCAGGCCATTTTGAACCATCCCCTGATTCGGGTGCAAACCGGCCTGGATGGGCTGGAGCTGATGACGGTGTCGGGTGGGGAAATTGTCTGGAGGGGGGAAGCCCGCTGGGATGCAGTGCTGTATACAGGCGAGGTGGACCGCCTTTTCGGCTTTTGTGCGGGAAGGCTCCCCTATCGAAGGCTTCAATTTGACCAGTGGTACTGCCCGGCACAGGAGGGACTGCCGGGCTTGGCGGTCTATTATCCGGAGCCGGAGTATCCCTGGACCAGGTGCACGGATTACCGCTATCTGCCGGGGAACCGCGCCGATCTGGAACAGACCCTTGTGATTGGGGAGCGGGCCGGACCACTGGAGGGACCGGAGGATGAGCCCTGCTATGTTGTTTTGACGGAGCAGTCCAAAAGGCAGTATCAGAAATACCAGAAGATGCTGCACCGGGTCCCGCACCTTTATGCAGCGGGGCGGCTGGCAGAATTTCGCTATTACAATATGGACCAGGCTGTGGAGCGCGGATTGGAGGCAGCTGATATAATTCAGCGTCAGGAAGGGGGCGGTTTTTCATGATACAGGATCCAAAGGAGTTTGCCCGGGCGGTGCGTATGCGCGCGGCGGAAACGCTGATGCGCACACGAGATTCTCATATCGGAGGCGGATATTCCTCAGCAGACATTCTGGCGGTGCTTTATACCCGGATTTTGGGGCTGACGCCGGAGCGCCTGGAGGATCCCAACCGGAATATATTCCTGCTGAGCAAGGGGCATATTGCAGCCACATTCTATACAACCCTTGCCTATGCGGGACTGATTCCCATGGAGGACCTGGAGCTTCATGTAACAGATGGGGAGAACTATGCCGGCCACACCCGGCGGTTTGTTGTCCCGGGTGTGGAAATGTCCGCGGGTTCCCTGGGGCATGGCGCAAGTCTGGGCGCCGGCATTGCCTATGGAAAAAAGCTTCAGGGCCTGCAGGGCCGGGTGTTTGTGCTGATGGGGGACGGCGAGTGCAACGAGGGCAGCGTCTGGGAGGCGGCGATGCTGGCCGCCCGGTTCTCCCTGAACAACCTGGTGCTGATTGTGGATCGAAATGGTCTGCAGTCCTATGGCAGCGACAAGCAGGTGATGAACATGGGGGATATGGCGGAGAAGTTTCGGGCTTTTGGCTGCCGCACAGTGGAGGTGGATGGTCATGATTATGCCGCCCTGGAGGAGGTATTCTCCCGGGCGGGGCTGGACGGCGACCCGCGGCCTGTGGCAGTTGTGGCGCATACCGTGAAAGGAAAGGGTGTCTCCTTTATGGAGGACCGGCTGGAGTGGCACTTTAAATCACCCAATGAGGAGCAGCTGGCCCAGGCCCTGGAGGAATTGAAAGGATGAGAAATACATTTGTTCAGACCCTGACACAGCTGGCCAGGGAGGACCCCAGGGTTATGCTGATGATCGGCGACACTGGCTTTTCAGTGGTGGAACCATTTGAGAAGGAATTTGGGCCCCGATTTGTCAATGTAGGGATAGCAGAACAGAACTTTATCACCTTTTCCGCCGGCCTGGCCGCTGCGGGAATGAGACCCTTTGCCTATAATGTGGTGTCTTTCATGACACTGCGGGGAGCGGAGCAGATTTTACTGGATGTTTGCTACCAGGAGAATCCTGTGGTGCTGGTGGGCGTGGGAGGGGGCTTTGCCTATGGTCCCGCGGGTCCGACCCACCATTCCCTCCAGGACATTGCGATGATGCGCGCCTTCCCCAATATAGACGTGTACTGTCCGGCTGACCCGGCTGAGATGGAGGCGGTGATGAGGACGGCCTACCTGCGGGGGCGTCCGGCTTATATCCGCATCGGGCGCAGTGTGGATGCGCCAATCCACAGCGGAAAAATTCAGGTGCCGGTCCAAAAGGCTGTCCCCATGGCCCAGGGGACTGAGATTGGGATCCTCGCCTGCGGAACCATGCTGCGGGAGGCTGTGGAGGTGCGCGGCCTGCTGGAAAAGCAGGGGGCCTCTGTGTCTTTGTACAGCGTTCCCTGTGTGCAGCCCCTGGATGAGGAGGCGGTTTTGTCCTGTGCCGCCAGCCACCGGGCCCTGTTTACCATGGAGGAGCATGGGGTGTCCGGCGGCCTGGGCACCGCAGCAGCGGAACTGCTTGCGGAGCATGGGCAGCTTCCGCCTGTATTTCATCGTTATGGAGTTCAGGACTCTTTTGCAATGGTGACCGGGTCCCGGGACTATCAGCTGCGCTATTTTGGTCTGTCTCCGGAACAGGTCGCTGCTGATATGTGGGAACGCTGGAGGGAAGCGCAATGAGCGAAAAAATGTCCGAACTGTTTTCCCGGTTCAGGGAGGAGCTGCCCCGGCTGGAACAGAGTATAGATGAGCTGAAGGCGGAGCTGAGCCGGTATACCGGCGTTGTCTTGTACGGAGCTGGCAGCAGCGGGATTGCCCTTCTGCTGGCCCTGAGGCGGGCGGGAATTTTTCCGGTTTGCTTTGCGGACGGCGCGCCGGAGAAGTGGGGCAGCGTGTGTATGGGCCTGCCTGTGATGCCTCCCCAGGAGCTGACGGACAAATTTGGAAGCGATATTTTGGTTGTGGTCTGCATCAATACAGATGGACACATCTATTGCCGCAGCTTTGCCCAGGCGCTGCGCCAGGGCGGCCACAGCGGGGTGCATAAAAAACTGCGTGAGTGTGGTTGCCAACATGTAATAGACTATATTGCGCTGCGCCGGTGCTTTGCGCTGTTTCGCGGAGACAACACAGGGAATCTCCCCTCTTGTCCGGACGTGTTCAGTATACTGGAGCACCAGGAGGAGATTGAAAAGGTCTGCGACAGGCTGGGAGACGGCCTCTCCCGGGAGACCTATCAAAATTTGCTGGCATTCCGCCTCTTTGGAGAGGGGGATGAGGTTGCCACCCTGCCCCAGAATGAGCAGTATTTTCCCAATCTGCTTCAGCTTTCCCGGCAGGAGGCCTTTGTGGACTGCGGAGCGTTTGACGGACTGACCCTGCGGAACGTTTTGGAACGGACTGGGGGTGAGCTGGAGGCTTACTACGCTCTGGAGCCGGATCCGGTCAACCTTCAAAAGCTGAAGGAGTACACAGCCGGACTTTCAGAGCCGCTGCGAAAAAAAATTCTGCTGTCTGACTGCGCGGCCTGGAGAGATGAGGGGAGGATTTCCCTCTATGCCCTGAATGGGCCGGGGAGCTTTGCTGCGGAATATGGCCCGGTGTCAGTACCCGCTATTACCATTGACCGGCTGCTGGACGGACGGCAGGCTACGGCCATTAAGATGAATATTGAGGGTTCGGAGCTGGCCGCGCTGGAGGGAGCAAAGGAAACCGTCCGCAGTTGGCATCCGAAGCTGATGATTGCCGGTTACCATAAAACCTGGGACTTCTGGGAGGTTCCCGAGTATATTTTGGCGGAGGGGTATACCTTGTACCTCCGCTCCTATATGCACCACTTGTCCTTTGTGTTTTATGGTGTGCCGGATACGAATTGAAAACGCGGAGAAAGGAAAGGTGTTCCATGCCGAATGGACAGGAAATAAAGGCCCTGCTGGAGCAGATCCCGACAGAGATTTCCAGACGCGGACAGAGGGCGGAGGCGCTGAAAGCGGAACTTGAAAAGCATAGAGACAGCATTGTGATTTATGGCCACGGAAGTCTGGGGACCGAGGTGAGGCAGAATCTGGAATGTGCTGGCTGGAAGGTTCGGGCCTTCATTGATGCCAATCAGCGGACAGACCTGGAAAACCATGTGCTGAATTTGCAGGATGCAGACCGGCACCTTGAGCCGGATGTCCTCATCATTGTGGCGCTGTGGAACATTTTGGCGGAGTATGAATCTGTTCAAAACAGTCTGAGGGACAGAGGATTTCACAATATTTTAAGCTTTTTGGATCTGCGCGTATGGCCGGAGCTCTTTCAGGGCGGATATGTCTTCAGTGCAGCTAGTTGGGAGCTTGCACATATCCCGGAGGCGCGGGTGCTGGACGCCTATGATATCCTGGAGGATGAGCTGTCTCGGAAAGTGTTTCTGGAGCTCCTTCATTTTAAGATTGATTCACCTTATGGGAAACTGACGCTGTGCCCGAGTGAGGAGCAGTATATGCCCTTTAACGTCTATTCACAGGTCCAGGACGAGTGCATTGTGGACTGCGGCGCCTACAACGGGGACACCATGCGTGCATTTCTGAAAAAGCTAGGCGGATGGAAGTCCTATGTGGCGGTTGAGCCGGACCCGCAGAATTTTGCACAGCTGGAGCGGTATATAGAGACTGAACTGCCTGCACACCTGCGCCCAGAGACGAAGGCGCTATGTGCGGCGGTGTCCAACGAGTCAGGGAGTCTCTCCTTTACCTCGAATGGTAATACGACCAGCCGTATCGCTGCACAGGTGGCTTCAGATGGACAGATGATTGAGGTTCCCGTGGTAAGGCTGGATGATGTAATCCAGGAGCCTGTATCCCTGATTAAGATGGATGTGGAGGAATTTGAGCTCCGTGCCCTGGAGGGCGCGGAGGGGTTGATTCAAAGGAATCAACCCCTATTAACCATCTGTGGCTATCACCGTCAGTCCGACCTGTGGGAAATTCCCCTCTATATGAAAAAGCTTTTGCCTCACCACCATATTTTCCTGCGGAATTATGTTGGCATTATTGAATATGTGTTCTATGCCGTGCCCGAAAGCAGGATGATTTTGCAATGAGCATTGGGCTGAGCCGGGATTTTGAAGAACTCGAAGGACTGTCCTTGCCGTGGGAGAGGCTGAGAGGAAAAACGGTTCTGCTCACCGGCGGAACGGGGTTTGTCGGCCGGTATCTGACTCAGGCGCTGTGCCATCTGAATGCCAGGAAGGGTCTGGGGTTGGAGCTGGTCCTCTTTCACCGGGGGAGTACAGAGCTGCCCTATTTTGATCCGGCGATACGCTGGATTAAGGGCAGTATTACAGAGGAATTTCTGCCCGGCGGATTGCTTCCGGACATCATCATTCATGGGGCCAGCCCTGGAAACCGGCGTTCCATCCGCTCCAGGCCGATGGACATAGTGGACACCAATATTTTGGCGACCCGGTATTTGCTGGAGTGCGCAGGTAAACATGGAGCACAGCTTTTGTTTTTCAGCAGTGCCGAGGTTTATCCACGGAACAGAGGTCCTATTCCTGAGACAGAAGCAAGTGTCCTGGCGGAACAGAGCACACAGCTCACGCTGTATGGAAGCTGCAAGCTGGCGGGAGAGCTGCTCTGTGAACAGTATCTCTGCCAACGTCAGGTCCGCTGTCAGGTCGTGCGCCTGTTTTCTATATACGGTCCGGGGGAGGCCCTGGTGTCGGGCCGTTGCTTTCCTGACTTTCTGCGTCAGACAATGGAGAACCGGCGCATCACAGTGACCGGACCCGGTACGCAGATGAGGAGCTTCTGCTATCTGTCAGATTTTGTGAGCGGGCTGCTGTATGTTTTGCTGAAGGGCGAGGATACAGTTTACAACGTGGGGAACGAGGACAATACCAGTTCGATTTTAGGACTGGCCCATCAAATGGCTGTACTCAGCGGAAACTGCGAGGTGGTTGGACCTCTGGTTCAATCATCAGCTCAAGTTGATTCCCTGGTGCCGGATACTACCAGACTGCGAACTCTGGGCTGGGTCCCAAAGGTGTCGCTGGAAGAATGTATAAGACGGTGCCTGGAAAGCTGCACAGGGATAGGGAGAGAATCAAAATGAAAAAAATTCCTCTGGCAGGTCCGTTTATCACACAAAAGGAAATTGATTATGTGCATGATGCAGTGGTAAACGGTTGGTATGAAACCTACGATATGCACATCAGGAGACTGGAAAAGAAGTTCGCGGATTATGTCGGCGCCAAATTTGCGATTGCAACGTTTTGCGGAACACATGCGCTTCATCTGGCAGCCTTGGCGCTGAACTTGGGCCCGGGGGATGAGGTGATTGTATCCGACCAGAGCTATATTGCAACGGCATATGCTTTGTCATATGTTGGGGCGTCGTGTGTGTTTGCGGATGTGGACCGAGACACGCTGTGCATCAATCCCTTGGAGATCAAGCGGCTTATAACGCCAAGAACGAAAGCGATTATGGTGGTCCACTTTGGCGGCTTTTCCTGTGATATGGATGCTGTCATGGAAATTGCGAGAGAGCATAAGCTGGCGGTAATAGAGGATGCCTGTCAGTCGGTCGGCACCTTTTATCGCGGAGTGCATACAGGAACAATCGGCGATATTGGTACATTCAGCTTTCAGGGCAGCAAGATTGCAGTGGGCGGCGAAGGCGGAATGCTGGTTACAAACGATGAGGCGCTCTACCAGCGGGCCAAGCATTATGGAACCTTTTGCAGAAACGATGAGATTCAATACCTGTGGTCGGATGATGTGGGGTACAATTATCGGATATCTAACGTGACTGCTGCGTTGATTTTGGCACAAATCGAGCGAATTGATGAGCTTGTCGCAAATAAAAAACGTATTTTTGAATGCTATCAGAGGAGGCTGCAGGACAATCCTTATTTTGAGCTGCTGCTTCCGCCGGAAGGCTGCCAGCCAAACTACAGTTATGCACTGGGTTATCTGCGGGAAGGTGTGAATGCAGACCGTGATCTTTTGCTGAAGGAGATGCTGAAAAAAAATATACATTTAAGGCCGGGATATCCTGCCATGCACCGGATGCCGCCGTATAATCTTCAGACAGACAGACAGACAGACAGACAGACAGACAGACAGACAGACAGACAGACAGACAGACAGACAGACAGACAGACAGACAGACAGACAGACAGACAGACAGACAGACAGACAGACAGACAGACAGACA
>JAAVYL010000097.1 GCA_022791075.1 Lawsonibacter sp.
AACGTAGGAGGAAATCTGGTTGGGGCCGATCATCAAGGCCAGCTTGCCGGCGGCAAACAGCTCCTGGAGGTTGTAGCGGGTCTCGGTGGAGGGGTCGGAGTTGGTCAGGCCGTCCTTGACCAGGCCGACGATGTACTCAACAGCCTCTACGTTCTCGGCGCTGTTCAGGGTCCAGTTGCCGGAGGCGTCGGTGAAGTCGCCGCCGTTGGTCCAGGAGTAGTAGGCGAAGCAGGCCTGGCCCTCGTCAGTGGTCATATCCACGCCCCAGGGGTAGATATCGGCGTTGTAAGCCTTGATCTTCTCGCAGGCCGCTCTCAGCTCGGCCCAGGTGGTGGGGACGTTCTCCACGCCGGCTTCCTTCAGAATGTCCTCGTTGTAGTACATGGCGCGGGCGGAGGCCAGGTCGGGGATGGCCCAGATGGTGCCGTCAATGTTGGACTGCTCCAGGAAGGCGGGATAGAACTTGGCATAGGTCTCGTCAGAGACAAAGTCCTGGATGGGGCGGAGCAGGTCGTCGGCCTGATAGTCGGCAAAGATGTCGATATTCAGGATGTCAGGGGCGGCATTGTTGGAGACGCGGGTGTTGACCACAGTGGCAATGTCGTTCCAGGAGACGACCTCCACCTTCAGGTCGATGTTGTCATGGCTGCTGTTGAAGTCGCTCTGGAACTTGGACCACCAGTCCTTGGTCTGCTTGCCATACTCGGCGGCGATGACGCTGATGGCAACCTTGTCGCCGCTGGGGGGAGGAGTGGGAGTGCCCGAGCCGGAGCCGGGATTGTTGGAGGGGGTGTTGGATTTGTCGCCGCTGCCACAGGCGGCCAGAGACAGGGCCATGGCGGCAGCCAGCACAGCTGCAAGGATTTTCTTCATTTTCATTCTCCTTCTTTGTTGATTTTGAATGATGAAAAATTGACGCATAGGAATATTTCACAAATGCGCCTTTTCATTCCTAATTATACTTGTTCATTGTGTGAATAATAGGGCTAAACGTACAGAAAATAGGAAAATCGTACGAACTATGAAAGTTCGTACGATTTTAAACATGTGTTCAACCCGCCGGGAAGGGGGCATCAGCCCCGGAATTCCTTGCGGAAGGCGGTGGGAGTGGTGCCCGCGATGGAGCGGAAGACCTTGGAGAAGTAGTTATAGTCGCTGATGCCCACCTGCTCCGCCACGGCGGAGATGGGAAGGCTGCTCTGCACCAGAAGACGCTTGGCGGCACTGATGCGCCGCTGGGCAATGAGATAGGACAGGGTGTGCCCGCCGGACAGCTCCTTGGCAAGGGTGCACAGCTTGGTGCGGCCGATGTGCATTTCCCGGGAAATGGAGGCCAGAGACAGCTTTTCCATATAGTGCTCGTCCAGATACAGCTCCAGCTTCTGCAGGTCGGTCTGCTCAGTGGCCAGGATCATGCCCTTGAGCTGGATGTATGCCGACAGGGCCTCCAGGGTTTCGGTGTAAGCCTGGATCTCCTGCCTGGAATACTGGTGGAACTGAAAAAAGGCGTCCTTCAGCGCGTCGGGACCGTCGGGCCACCAGTCCAGAAGTCCGCGGGTATGCTCCCACTGCTTCTCGATGGATTCCCCGTCCAGATAGCAGCCCACAGCGAGGTAGGCCAGGGGGTTTTTCTTATCATACAGGGGCATGACGGCCTCGCAGATGCCCAGGTGGCAGCGGTAGAACTGAAAGCCGCTCTCCGCCGTGTAGTGCTGGATCTTATACTGGTCGCAGGCCACGCAGCGCCTGTGACCCTCGGGCAGGTCGTTGATGGCCCGGCAGAAGGGCGGGTGGCCTCGGAACAGGTTGATATCCCGGCCGTCCGGATCCAGAATGTTGGCAGAAACCCCGGTGAGGATTTTCAGGTTGGCGATCAGTTTGCGCAGCTGCTTTTGGTCAAAGAAGATGTTTGTTTCAGACATGCTGCTACCCCCATAGACGGCTACAGCCGTTTGTCACCGGACAAACGGCTGTGGGGCGTACGCCCCACAGCTTGAGAATATTTTTCAGCTTTGGCGGTATTGGCTGACAATAGCCTCCAGCTCAGCCCAGTGCGCCTCCATGTCCGCCACCAGCTTGAACTGGGTGCGGGCGCGGTCCAGGTTCTGCCGCTCACGGCTGATGTGGAAGTACTCGTCCCCCACCAGATAGTCAGTGAGGAAGCGGATGCCGCACTCCAAGGTCATCAGCTTGGCCCCCCAGGGGAGATATTCGATCTCCGCATCGGTGAGAGAGCCGCCGGTCCCGTCCAAAAAGGCGGCGGTATATACCTTGAAGAGCTCCAGGTCCAGGGTGACCTTGCTCAGATCGGTTTCGTCCTCGGCGCAGTGGTTGGCGCCGAAACGGATGGAGTCACCAAAGTCGTAAATGACCAGACCGGGCATGACGGTGTCCAAATCAATGATGCACATGCCCACGCCGGTGGTCTCGTCCATCAGGACGTTGTTCAGCTTGGTGTCGTTATGGGTGACCCGCAGGGGCAGCCTGCCCTCCCGCATGGCGTTCAGCGCCACGGAGCAGTCCTGCGCCCGGGCCAGAACAAAATCAATCTCCGGCTGACACTCCGCCGCCCGGCCCAGCTTGTCCTCCGCGGCGGCGGCCTTGAATTTGACCAGCCGGTCCTCGGTGTTGTGGAAGTTGGGGATGGTCTCATAGAGGGTCTCTGCCGGGTAGTCCTTCAGCAGCTGCTGAAAGCGGCCGAAAGCGCGGCCGGAGGAGGCAAAGAGCTCGGGGCTGTCCGCCGCCTGGTGGCAGATGGTGCCCTCCACAAAGGGATACAGCCGCCAGGCGCCCCCTTGGCTGTCGGTGTAGTAGTCCGCGCCGTTTTTAGGGCGGATGACCTCCATGGCCTCCCGGCTGCGGTCGCCGCCGTGCTGGATAATCTCCCGGCCCAAAAACTCAGTGACGCCGATGATGTTGTCCATCAACTGGTCGGGCCGCTTGAAGGCGGCGGCGCTCATCCGCTGGAGGATGAACCGGCGGCAGCAGCGGTCCTCGGGCTGGGTATGTACCACAAAGGTGTCATTGATATGGCCCTGGCCGTATCGGATGGCGCCCACCACAGGGGCGCCGAAGTCAAAGGCCCCCAGAACCTCCTGCAGAGTCTGTTCTGCCTGAACCACAGCTCACACCTCCCACAGCCGGTCGGGGTAGAGTCCGGCGGCTGTTTTCTCTGCAATGGCGGCCATGACGGCGGGCTTGTCCTCCCGATAGGTGACGCCGTACCACTTGTCGTGGCTGCGCAGGACCCTGACCCGGGCCTTGTCCTCATCGATGAGCTGGCTGACCACAGTGGGCAGGAAATATTCCCCCTTCTCCGGGTTTTCTGCCAGAGTCTTGTCCAAAAAGGCGGGGAACCGGGCCAGAGCCTCGTCCAAAAAGCTGTGGGTGAAGCCCCACATATTCATGGACACAATCGTGTCCTCATCCAGCGTGATCCAGGTCTGGCCGTCGTCCTCGGTGTAGCGGGGGGGAGCTCCCTTTTCAATCTTGGTGCGCTCTGTGACCTGGGTGAGGAAGTGGTCCGCCGTCTCCTCACACACCCCCCGCGCCACAGTGCCGTTCTCTGTGACGGTGTTTTTCAGCAGGTAGCCCACCATGACGTATTCATACAGGTCCCCGTCGGCGTGGGTGCTGAGATAGTTGTAGATCTCCTGGTAGGCTGCCGGGCCGTAGTAGTCGTCGGCGTTGATGACGGCGAAGGGGCCGTCAATCATCCCCCGGGCGGCCAGGGCGGCGTGGGCAGTGCCCCAGGGCTTGGTCCGGCCGGCAGGGACCGAATAGCCCTCCGGCAGGTCCTCCTTCAGCTGGTAGGCGTATTTTACCTCCATTACCTTGGACACCCGGTCGCCGATGGCCTCTTTAAAGTCGGCCTCAATCTCGGGCTTGATGACGAAAACCACGGTCTCAAAGCCGGCCCGGCGGGCGTCATAGATGGAGTAGTCAATAATAAGCTGGCCGTGGCCGCCTACAGGGTCCAGCTGCTTCAGGCCGCCATACCGGCTGCCCATGCCGGCTGCCATAATGACCAGAACAGGTTTGTTCACTGCTTGTCCTCCTCAAAATATTATTCAGTCGTGCGCAGAGCGGGCGAACCGGCATACTGGCCCTGATATCAGCGGCGTGCCGGGGCCGCCGCGCCCTGCAGAAGCAAGTCACCCCTTATAGCCATTGGGATTGGTGGACTGCCATTTCCAGGAGGAGGCGCACATATCCTCAATGCCCAGCTTGGCCTCCCAGCCCAGCTCGTCCCGGGCCTTGGCGGGGTCGGCGTAGCAGGCGGCGATGTCGCCGGGGCGGCGGGCCTCGATGACATAGGGAAGCTGGTGTCCGCAGGCCTTCTCATAGGCGTGGACCACGTCCAGTACAGAGTAGCCCTTGCCGGTGCCCAGGTTGCACACAAACAGTCCGCAGTTGGTGGCCAGCTTCTTCAGCGCGGCCACATGGCCCTGGGCCAGGTCCACCACGTGGATATAATCCCGCACGCCGGTGCCGTCGGGGGTGTTGTAGTCGTTTCCGTAGACATGGACCTTCTCCAGCTCGCCCACAGCCACCTTGGCGATATAGGGCACCAGGTTGTTGGGAATGCCGTTGGGGTCCTCGCCGAT
>JAAVYL010000098.1 GCA_022791075.1 Lawsonibacter sp.
ATGTATCCTCCCCCATTTCAAATTGTTTTCTTTGTCAGCTCCCTCGATTTATTCACCGGGCGGCCTGTCCGTCCAGGGGGGACGCAGGACCGGAGACCGGCTTTCACGGATAGCGAGATACACTATAGCGGGTTACACCCCAAATGTCAATGATTTTCGGCAAAATTTTTCAGGGGCTCTGGAGGAAAAGCTACCCTGTCAAAGGGGAGCGGGAAGGGGCCCTCTGCCCCTTCCCGCCGTCATCTATCTGTCCTGCTCAATCAGCAGTCTGAGCGCCTCCACCCCGGCGGTGATGGCCGCCTGGGTGTCGTGGCTCTCCTTCTGGTCCAGGCCGACCTTCTCCCGCTCCTGGTTCCAGATCACGTGGAACACCGACCCGCACCGCACCCGGCGGGAAGCGGCCACGGCGAAGAGGGCGGCGGACTCCATCTCGGAGGCCAGCACCCCCAGCCGCTTCCAGGCCTCCCACTTCTGCTCCAGCTCATAGGAGACGGGCATCCGGCCGGGGGAGTGCTGTCCATAGAAGGAGTCCTTGCACTGGACCACCCCGGCGTGCCAGGAGTATTTCAGCTTTTTACAGGCCTCCACCAGGGCGGTTGTGACGGTGAAGTCCGGAACAGCGGGCCACTCAATGGGCGCATACTCCCGGCTGGTCCCCTCCATGCGCACCGCCCCTGTGGCCACCACCACATCGCCGCTCTGGACAGACAGGTCAATCCCCCCGCAGGTGCCCACCCGGACAAAGGTGTGAACCCCGATATTGGCCAGCTCCTCCATGGCAATGGCCGCGGAGGGACCGCCGATGCCCGTGGACACCACGCTCACCCGCTCCCCCAGAAGGGTGCCGGTATAGGTCACATACTCCCGGTTGGTCCGCACATGGACCGGACTGTCAAACTGCCGGGCAATGGTCTCGCACCGGCCTGGGTCTCCCGGCAGAATGCAGTAGCCCCCCACCTCGCCCGGCGCACATTGGATATGAAACTGCCGTTCCCGCTCGTGCTCGTTCATTGCTGGCTGCCTCCTTATGTATTGATCCGCGGTCTCCCTGCTGTCTGGCGCTGATTCTTTATCTATTTTACCACACCGGAAACCGGCTGGCAAGGCTTCCAGAGCTCTCCTCCCCCGGTATTTTTCCATTCTCTGACCATGAAATTGGCGCTATATCCCCCGAAAGCGGAGAGGACCGCCGTCATAATAGACAAATTTTCAGCTTTATTTTTTCACAGTGTTTGTTCTTCTTGCATCTTTCCCCTTTTAGGCCTATAATATAGGGGTAAGGAAGCGGCCTCGCTGATCTCCCAGCTTTGTAAGGAGGAGCCATTTTGAAACGTTTTTTAATTTTCCCCTGCATTTTGTGTCTGGTCATCGGACTGCTTGTCGGGGTCCTGCTGCCCATTGATTTCAGCCGGGAAGATCCTCCGCCCTCCCACAGCGTCAACAACAATTTTATCTCCCCGGTCAAATCCTCCGACGCCAGCGGAGACGTCTCCTCTGACCCGGACCTGCCCTCCCTCGACCCGGCTGACAATTTCCCTCTGCTGGCCGCCGCCTGCGCGGTCAACCGGGCCATCCAGCAGCAGAACTGGGCCTCCCTGTCCGCCTGCGTCCATCCGGAGCTGGGCGTCACCTTCACCCCCTACTCCACCGTTGACCCGGACAGCGACCTGACCTTCACCGCCGAGCAGATTAAAAATCTGGCCCAGGACCAGACGGTATACGCCTGGGGCTATGAGGACGGACGGGGGGATCCCATCCAGATGACCATGCTCCAGTACTTTGAACGCTACGTCTACAACACCGACTACACCCAGGCCCAGGAGATTGGCATTGACCGGATCATCACCGGCGGCAACGCCCTGGAAAATCTGGCCGAGGCCTACCCGGGCTGCCGCTTCGTGGACTTCGCCTTCCCCAGTGCAGACCCGGTTCATGACGGTCTGGACTGGAGCTCCCTGAAGCTGGTTTTTCAGCCCGAGCCGGACCGCTGGTGCCTCGTGGGCGTTGTCCACGGGGAGTGGACAATATAGAACCCCTACACATATCTGCAGGGGCCGTCCGGAGGGCGGCCTCACTTCATCTCATGCGAAAGGACCCGTCAGCTATGAACATTATTATTGTAGGCAGCGGTAAGGTGGGCTTCACCCTGGCCGAGCAGCTGGTGCAGGAGGAGCACGATGTCACCATTGTAGACTCCAACGAGGAGGCTCTCCGCCGGGCCGGCGACCAGCTGGATATCATGACGGTGCGGGGCAACGGCGTATCCGCCGCCACGCTGCGGGAGGCGAGCGCGGACAGCGCCGACCTGCTGGTAGCCGCCACCAACTCCGACGAGGTGAACATGGTCTGTTCCCTCACCGCCAAGAGTCTGGGCACCAAATACACCATTGCCCGCATCCGCAACCAGGAATATACCAACAGCGTGGCCGAGCTGCGCCGCGACCTGAAAATCGACATGGTCATCAACCCGGAAAACACCACTGCCGTGGAAATTTCCCGGCTGCTCCGCTTTCCCTCCGCCGCCAATATTGAGACCTTCTGCCGCGGTCTGGTGGAGCTGATGGGCTTCCGGCTTCAGGAGGGGGACTTTATGGTGGGCTCCCCCCTCTACGCCCTGCCCGCCCAGGTAAAAAAGCTCTCTCTGCTGTTCTGCGCTGTGGACCGGAACGGAGAGGTCTCCATCCCCAACGGCGCGTTCGTCCCCCAGGCGGGGGACAAGCTCTATCTCATCGGCCGGCCCAACAGCCTGGACCAGTTCTTCCGTCAGCTGGGCCGCTACGCCCCCAAGGTAAAGCAGGTCTTTCTGGTGGGGGGCGGCAAGGTATCCATGTACCTGGCCAACATTCTGGACCGGATGGGCATCCGCCTGAAAATTGTGGAGCAGGACGAGGACCGGTGCCGCCTCATCAGCGAGCGGTTCCCCCGGGTCACCGTCATCTTTGGAGACGGCACCGACTCAGAGCTGCTGGAGTCGGAGAACCTCACCGCCAGCGACGCTTTCGTCTCTCTCACCGACCGCGACGAGGAAAACCTGATCATCGCCCTGTACGCCATGCAGCAGGGCCTCAGCAAGGTCATCACCAAGTGCAACCGGCAGAGCTACGCCGGCATCGTCCGGTCGCTGGGCCTTGACAGTGTGATCTCCCCCAAATTCGTCACCGCCTCCCATATTCTCCACGTGGTGCGGGGGATGCAGAACTCCCAGGGCAGCGTGATGAACTCCCTCCACCGCATTGCCGGCGGCGAGGCGGAGGCCATGGAGTTCACCGTGGGCCCGGGCACGCGGAATCTGGGTGTCCCGCTGAAGGACCTCCGCCTTCGTCCCGGGGTGCTGCTGGCCGTCATCGTCCGGGGAAAGGACATCATCATCCCTCAGGGCTCCTCCTTCCTCCAGGAGGGGGACCAGGTCATCATCATCTCCCGGGGGGGCGGAGTGCTGGATCTGAACGATATCTATGCCGCTGAGGCCGCGCCGTCAGGAGGGACCGGGAAATGAACATCAAGCTGGTCCTGAAGCTGGTGGGCCGGGTGCTGCTCATAGAGGCCGCGGCCATGCTCGTCCCCCTGGCCGTGGCGCTGCTCTTTCGGGAAAGTCCCGCCCCCTTTCTCCTGGCCATCGCCATCATGGCCGCCCTTGGCTTCGGCCTGTCCTCTCTGCCCGCCAAGCAGCAGTTTTTCACCCGGGAGGGCTTTGCCGCCGTGGGCCTGATCTGGATCTTCACCGGCCTGGCCGGGGCGCTGCCCTTTTTCTTCTCCGGGTATTTCGCCACCCCTATGGACGCCATTTTTGAGTCCTGCTCCGGTTTTACCACCACTGGCTCCACCATTCTCACCGACATTGAGGCCCTGCCCAAGGGGATCCTGTTCTGGCGGGCCTTCACCCACTGGATGGGGGGCATGGGCGTGCTGGTGCTGGCCACTGCCATCGTGCCCAAGCTGGGCATCCGCTCCCACTACCTGACCCAGGCCGAAACGCCGGGACCGGTGTTCTCCAAGCTGGTGCCCAAGCAGTCCCAGACCTCCAAGATTCTCTATACCATGTACCTTGTCCTTACCGCGCTGGAGGCTTTCTGTCTGAAAATTGCGGGGATGCCCCTGTACGACGCCCTGATCCACTCCTTTTCCACTGCCGGCACCGGCGGCTTTTCCAACCGGAACGCCAGCGTAGGGGCCTATGGCAGCGTCGCCATCGACGTCATCATCACAGTGTTCATGCTGCTCTTCTCCATCAATTTCGCCATCTACTTCCTGCTGCTCACCAAAAAGTGGCGTGAGGCCCTGGCCAGCGATGAGCTGCGCTTTTTTCTGCTGGTGGTATTTGGCGCCACAGCGGTCATCACCCTGACCAACCTGAGCGTATATTCCAGCGCAGGTGAGAGCCTGCGCTACGCCTCCTTCCAGGTGGCCTCCATCATCTCCACCACTGGCTTCGGCACGGCGGACTTCGTCCTCTGGCCCCAGTTCTCCCAGTTGATCATCGTCCTGCTCATGTTCTGCGGGGCCTGTGCCGGGTCCACGGGGGGAGGCATGAAGTGCTCCCGGGCCCTCCTGCTCCTCCGGGCCATCCGCCGGGAGGTCCGCCGCATCACCCACCCCCGTAGCGTGGAGGTGGTCAAGCTGGACGGAAAGCTGGTCAGCGAGTCCGTCCTCCACTCCCTGCTGGTCTTTCTGGGCGCCTATGTGATGACTGTTTTTGCTGCCGCTCTCATTATCTCCCTGGATGGTTTTTCCTTCTCCGTCTCCTTCAGCGCCGCCCTCACCTGCGTCAGCAATGTGGGCCCCGGCCTGGAGCTGATCGGCCCCAGCGGCAGCTTTGCCGCCTTTTCCGGCCTGTCCAAGGGGGTCATGTCTCTGTGCATGATTGTCGGCCGTCTGGAGATCTTCCCCATTCTGGTTCTGTTCAGCCCCTCCGCCTGGAGGCGGACATAAAAAAGGCCTCCGTCCAGCCGGACGGGGGCTTTGCACAGGATACAGATCTTTATCCCATTCTGGCGACCATGCGATCCAGAGAGCGGGGGGCGACATCGTCCTCCACCACCACGTGGGCTCTGCGTCCCACCATGGCGAACAGTCCCAGCAGAGACCGGGCGTCCAGCATCATATCCCCGGAGCTCAGCCAGACCTCATAAGGGGCGTCGCAGGCCAGCTGGTTGATCCTCTTCACCTGGGCCTCGCTCTTCACTTCAATTTCACGGTACATAGCACATACCTCCTTGCTTCATGCCTGGTGCTTCCGGCGCCCGCCTCCCTTTCACGGGATTTGGTGCCGCTTCAGGCCGCCTTTCCCGGCGGCTGTCCGTATTTTATCAGCTTAGACGAGCACAAGTCAAGGCCTCTTTTGTTTAATTTGTATAAATTAAATACCTTATTTTTGTGCTATATGAACAAAGACTTTCTTCTTTGCTTTTGCCATTGACACCCTTTTTTTCTCGGACTATAATTAGAAAATATCACCCGCCAAGAGGGTGGAACGCTGAGTTTAAATCATAATGAAGGGGGCTCTTTTCATGAGTAATTCCCGTATTTACAATTTTTCCGCCGGTCCCTCCATGCTTCCGCTGTCCGTTCTGGAGCGCGCCGGGTCAGAGATCACCAACTTCCAGGGGTCCGGGATGTCTGTCATGGAGATGAGTCACCGGTCCAAAGTCTTCCTGGATATTTTTCATCAGACCCAGGAGAAGCTGCGCCAGCTGATGGGCGTCCCCCAGGATTACCGCATCCTCTTTCTCCAGACTGGAGCCTCCGGCCAGTTTTCCGCCATCCCGCTGAACCTGATCAGCAGAACCGGAAAAGCGGACTACGCCGTCACCGGCAACTTTTCCAGTCTGGCCTGTCAGGAGGCCCGGAAGTATGGCCAGATTAGCCTGGCCGCCGACACCGGAGACCGGAACCACTGCTATATCCCCCGGCAGTCCACCCTGAAGCTGGACCGGGACGCCAGCTACTTCTACTACTGCGCCAACAACACCATTTTCGGCACCGAGTGGGACTACGTGCCCGACACTGGAGCGGTCCCCCTGGTGTGCGATATGTCCTCCAACATTCTGTCCATGCCGGTTGATGTGTCCAAATTCGGCATCATCTATGCCGGGGCCCAGAAGAATATGGCCCCCGCCGGACTGACTGTGGTCATCATAAAGGAGAGCCTGGCCGGGGATGAGCTGCCCTATACCCCGCTGATGATGAACTACCAGACCATGATTGACAAGGACTCCATGTACAACACTCCCCCCTGCTGGTGCATCTACATGCTGGGTCTGGTTCTGGACTGGGTGGAGGAGAACGGCGGCCTGGAGGGGATGGAGCAGCTGAAATGGCGGCGGGCCAACATGCTTTATGAGACGCTGGACGCCTCCCGCCTCTTCACCTGCCACGCGGACAAGGGCTCCCGCTCCGGGATGAACGTCACCTTCCGCACCGGGGATGAGGCGCTGGACGCCAGATTTGTCCAGGAGGCCGCCCAGGCCGGCTTTGTCAACCTGAAGGGCCACAGAAAAACCGGCGGGATGCGGGCCTCCATCTACAACGCCATGCCGGTGGAGGGTGTGGAAAAGCTGTGTGAGTTCATCCAGAGCTTTGACAAGAGCAACTGACTGGAGAAAGGATACCCCATGAAAGAAAACCTGCGCCCGCTGATGACAGCCTCGCTGTTCGCCGCCGCTATCACCATCATGACCGCCTACATGCTCCACATCCCCCTCCCCACTGGAGGCTATATCCACTTGGGGGACGCTTTGATCTACCTGGCGGCCTGTCTGCTCCCTGTCCCCTACGCGGCGGCGGCCGCCGCCATCGGCGCGGGGCTGGCCGACCTGCTTACCGCCCCCATGTGGGTACTGCCCACTCTGGTTATTAAGGCGCTGCTGGTGCTGTTTTTCACCAGTAAGTCGGAGCGTATCTTCTGCCTGCGCAACTGCGCCGCTGTGGTTATGGCGGGACTCTTCTCCCCCGCTGCCTACGCCATGGCCGGCTGCGCCATGGCCGGAACCATGACCGCCTTCCTGCCCCAGTTCCTGGGCACCCTGGTCCAGGGCATCGGCAGCGGGGCTCTGTTCCTGGTGATCGCCCCCGCTCTGGACGGAGTGAAGCTGAGGGAACGGATGGGTGCATGATCAACAGCACCTTTAAAATGGGTGGTACTAATCAAATTATAACAGCCGCGACAGGAGGTAATCTCATGGCAGACAAAATGTTGGAAAACAACGAGCGGGCCAGGAGGGAGGCCAGGGAGGTCTATGATCTGGCCCGGAAGATCACGGCGGAGCTCCACGCGGAACACCACCGCACCGCCGTCCGCTTCACGCTGGAGCCGGGAGAGCCGGGAATCTTCGAGAGCAAGGCGGGCGGCACGCCCTATCTGCCCCACGATATGCCCTGGCCGCTGGATTCCAAAGGGCAGGGGCTGACCCTGCTGGCTCAGGTGGACTGCGCAGGTCTGGGCGGTCTGCCCGACTTCCCTCAGAGCGGGCTTTTGCAGTTCTTCTCTGGATTGGACGACCTGTTTGGGGCGGAATTTGACCACATGACGGAACAAAAGGATTTCCGGGTGCTTTACCATGAGACGGTGGACCGCTCCGTCACAGCGGAGGAAGTGGAGGCCAAACGCCCCCCGCTGCCAGAGGATTCGGAGGACTATTCTCCCGTGTTTCAGCCCTGCCGCATTCTGCTGAAAGCCCCCGTTGAGCAGGGAATCACGGAGCGGGACCCCCGCTTTAACCCTCTGTTTGCGGAGAAATGGAACCCGCAGCGTCCCGATGCTCCGGTGAAGGGTGCGTGGGATGTGCACAAGCTGGTTCCGGACCGTCTGCGGGACTACGACGCCACTGAACAGCCCGGATGGGATGGCCCTTGCCACCAGCTGGGCGGTTATCCCTTCTTTACCCAGTCCGACCCCCGGCCCGGAGTGTGTGAGGATTTAGATGTACTGCTGTTCCAACTGGACAGCGATATGCTTCCGCGGGAGCAGGGCGGCCGTGATTTGGTCCTTTGGGGCGACTGCGGCGTGGGCAACTTCTTTATCAGCCAGGAGGCCTTGAAGCGCCGGGATTTCTCCCGGGTGGCCTATAACTGGGACTGCTCCTGATTCTGTAGGGGCGGCCTGTGGCCGCCCGCTTGCTGTAGGGCATGACCGCTGGGCACGCCGCCATACAAAGCCGGAGGTACGGCGCACCGAGTCGTCGCGCCCTGCACACCAAACAAACACAGACACGAGGTAATTTACATGTATCGTATCAAAACGCTGAACAAAATCTCCTCTGTAGGCCTGTCCCGCCTGGACCGGGACCGCTTTCAGGTAGGGAACGATCTGGAGAACGAGGACGGTATCCTGGTCCGCTCCGCCCCCATGCACGAGTATGTGTTCCCCGACTCCCTCCGGGCCATTGCCCGGGCGGGGGCGGGCACCAACAATATTCCCATTGACCGCTGCTCTGAAAACGGAATCGTGGTTTTCAACACCCCCGGCGCCAACGCAAACGCAGTAAAGGAGCTGGTCATTGCCGCCATGCTGGTGGCCTCCCGCGACATTTTAGGCGGGGCCGACTGGGTTCAGGAGCAGGCCCACACCCCCAAGGTGGACGTGGCTGCCGCCGTGGAGAAGGGCAAGTCCGCCTTTGCCGGGCCGGAGCTGTATAAAAAGACGCTGGGCGTCATCGGCCTTGGGGCAATCGGGGCTCTGGTTTGCAACATCGCCCTGGACCTGGGGATGGACGTCTACGGCTACGACCCCTTTCTCTCTGTAGACGCCGCCCTGCGCCTGGACCGCCACGTCCACGTGGTAAAGGACGTGGACGAGCTCTACAAGGTCTCCGACTATGTCACCATCCACGTTCCCTACAGCAGCAGCACCAAGGACTTTATCAACGCTGAGTCCATCAGCAGGATGAAGGGCCAGGTGCGGGTGCTCAACTTGGCCCGGGGCGGCCTGGTCAACGACGAGGACATGATCGCCGCTCTGGAGTCGGGCCGGGTGGCCAAATATGTCACCGACTTCCCCGACGACCGGATCACCACGGTGAAAAACGTCATTGCGCTGCCCCACCTGGGGGCCTCCACCCCGGAGAGTGAGGAGAACTGCGCGGTTATGGCGGTGCGCCAGCTTCAGGACTACCTGCTCAACGGCAACATCACCAACTCGGTCAACCTGCCCAACGTCTCTCAGGACTGGAGCGGCATCGCCCGCATCTGTCTCATCCACAAGAACGTGCCTGCGATGCTCACCCAGATCATGGGTGTGCTGTCTGACGACCACATCAACGTGGAAAATATGACCAACAAGTCGAAAAAGGACTACGCCTACACCATGGTAGACGTAAACACCCGCCTCACCGAGGAGGCCGCCGAGGAGCTGCGTGCCATCCCCAATATGGTCCGGGTGCGGGTGCTGAACCACTGATCCCCAAATACTTGAACGGCGGCCTGCCGGAAGGAGCTAGGTATGGTATTAATATCCTGGAATGTCAATGGCCTGCGGGCCTGCATGAAAAAGGGCTTTATAGACTTCTTTCAGGGGCACAGGCCGGACTTTCTCTGTCTCCAGGAGACCAAGATGGAGCGGGGACAGGCAGATGTTCCCCTGGGGGAGGGAATTCTGGAGTTCTGGAACTCCGCGGAGCGGAAGGGCTATTCCGGCACCGCGATCTTCACCCCCCACCCCCCCATTGCCGAGGCCTGCGGCATGGACATCGACCAGCACGACCACGAGGGGCGGCTCATCACGCTGGAGTATGACCGCTTCTATCTGGTGTGCTGTTACACCCCAAACGCCCAGGACGGACTGAAGCGGCTGGCGTACCGCATGGAGTGGGAGGACGCCCTGCGGGACTATCTGGTCTCCCTGGACCGGAGCAAGCCGGTTATCTACTGCGGCGATCTCAACGTGGCCCACCAGGAGATCGACCTGAAAAATCCCAAGACCAACCGGGGAAATCCCGGCTTCTCCGACCAGGAGCGGGCAAAGCTGACCGCCCTTCTCTCTTCCGGCTTTACCGACACCTTCCGATACCTCTACCCGGACAGGGAGGGGGCCTACTCCTGGTGGTCCTACCGCTTCAACGCCCGGAAAAACAACGCTGGATGGCGCATCGACTACTTCATTGTCTCCAACCGCCTGCGGGACAAGATCCTCCGGGCGGAGATTCTCTCTGAGACAGAGGGTAGTGACCACTGCCCTGTACTGCTGGAGCTGGATATTTAACAGAAAGAAGAGATTTTTATGAAACTGTGCGATTTATTTGGCAAGGGCCGGACCGTCTTCTCCTGCGAGGTATTCCCCCCCAAGAAAAACGACCCCATTGACAGCATCTACAAAACCCTGGACGGCCTGAAGGACATCCGGCCCGACTTCATCAGCGTCACCTTCGGGGCCGGGGGTTCCCAGGTGAACCAAACCACCCGGGACATTGCCGCCCTGATTGAGAACCAGTATCACATTCCCGCCATGGCCCACCTCACCTGCGTGGCCGCCGGCAGGGAGGATGTGGACCGTCTGCTGGCCGACCTGAAGGGGGACGGGGTGGAGAACATCCTGGCCCTGCGTGGGGATGTAAACCCGGACTTCCCCCCAAAAACTGACTTTCAGTATGCCAGCGATCTGGTGCGCTATATCCGGGCCCGGGGAGACATCGGGGTATCCGCCGCCTGCTACCCGGAGGGGCATCTGGAGAGCCCCGACCTGATCAGCGACATCCGCCACCTGAAGGAAAAGGTGGACGCGGGGGCCCAGCACCTGGTCAGCCAGCTGTTTTTCGACAATGAGGACTTTTTCCGCTTCCTGGAGCGGGCCCGCATCGCGGGAATCAACGTGCCCATCGAGGCGGGCATCATGCCGGTGCTGTCCAAGAGCTCCATCCAGCGCATGGTATCCATGTGCGGAGCCAGCCTGCCCAGCAAGCTCACCCGCATCCTGGCCCGGTATGGGGACCACCCCGAGGCCCTGCGGGAGGCGGGCATCGCCTACGCCATCGACCAGATCTCCGACCTCATTGCCGGAGGGGTGGACGGCATCCACCTGTACACCATGAACAACCCCGACGTGGCCCGGCAGATTGCCGGGAGCATCTCCTCCATCCGCAAGCTGTAAATTCAAAGGGACCGCCCCGCGGGGCGGTCCTTTATCATTTCTTTACCAAAATTTAAGGAGTTTTTTGTCGCACTTTCTCCCCCGGGGTGGTACAATATCCCCTGTAGATTGGAGGCCTTTTCATGAAGAACAGACAAAAGCTTTTTATTGCGGCGGTTACGCTCCTGTTGCTGGCCGGCGGCGGATGGTTTTTATATGCCAGCGGTTTTTTCCAGGCGGCGGTCTCTCTGGACTCTCTTCGCGCCTACATTGACCGCTTCGCCCCCTACTCCCATCTGGCTTTTTTCCTGGTTCAGCTGCTGTCTGTGGTGCTGGCCCCCATCCCCAGCAACATCACCGCCGCGGCCGGGGGTGTCCTCTTCGGCACCTGGCCCGCTTTTCTGCTCACCTTTGCGGCGGTCGCATCCGGCTCGCTGCTCACCTTCTCCCTGGCCCGGGCTCTGGGCCGGGACTTTGCCGACCGGATTGTCAGCAAAGGGCTGTCCGAGCGGTATCAGGACGTCCTGCGGGCCAAGGCCCCCATCTTTCTGGTTCTGGCCTTTCTCTTCCCCTTCTTCCCCGACGATATACTGTGCATTCTGGCCGGGCTCACCACCCTGTCCCTCCGCCGCTTCGCAGCGATTGTGCTGCTGGCCCGCCCCTGGGGCCTGCTCTTTGCCTGTGCGCTGGGCGGCTCCACCCTCTCTCTCCCCCCCTGGGTGATGGTCCCCATTGGCCTGGCTGGTCTGGCTGTATTTCTGCTGGGAATGAAGTATGGGGACAAGATAGAAGAAATTCTCCTCCAGCGTTTGAAAGAGCACAAACCTGGGAATGCTGAACAGGATGAAAAAATTTGAAAAAATTTTCACATATCCCTTTACAAATCCTTTCAAGTGTGATAGGATACTCCCATAACGAGAATGAATATCGTTAAGGAGGAGCTGCGCATGGAACGAACCGTGCGGTACAGCAAAAAGCGGGAGGCCATTCTGGCCGTCATCCGCGGGACTGGCTGTCACCCCTCCGCCGAGTGGGTATACCGGCAGCTCAAGCCCTGTCATCCGGACCTGAGCCTGGGAACTGTCTACCGCAATCTGGCCTTTTTTCGGGAAACGGGGCAGCTCCACAGCGTCGGCGTGGTCCAGGGTCAGGAGCGGTTTGACGCGAATATCGCCCCCCACAGTCACTTCATTTGCAACTGCTGCGGTACTGTCCTGGACCTGTCCGGCCTCCGGCCGGACGCCGGTCTGGACGAGGCTGTCAGCCGGCAATACGGGCTTGCGGTAGACCGCTGTGAGCTCACCTTCTACGGTCTTTGTCCCAGCTGTACAAGTCAACAACCAATTAATAAGGAGGAACCACTATCATGAAAAAGTTTGTCTGTTCTGTCTGCGGCTACGTCCACGAGGGCGACGCCGCCCCCGCCGAGTGCCCCATCTGCCACGCTGCCGCCGACAAGTTTGTCGAGCAGGGCGCCGAGATGACCTGGGCCGCTGAGCATGTTCTGGGCGTGGCTCAGGGCGTTGATCCCGAGATTCTGGAGGGCCTGCGCGCCAACTTCCAGGGCGAGTGCACCGAGGTCGGCATGTATCTGGCCATGGCCCGCGTGGCTCACCGGGAGGGCTATCCCGAGATCGGCCTGTACTGGGAGAAGGCCGCCTGGGAGGAGGCCGAGCACGCCGCCAAGTTCGCTGAGCTGCTGGGCGAGGTGGTGACCGACTCCACCAAGAAGAACCTGGAGATGCGCGTTGAGGCCGAGAACGGCGCCACCGCCGGCAAGGTCGCCATCGCCAAGAAGGCCAAGGAGCTGAACCTGGACGCCATCCACGACACCGTCCATGAGATGGCCCG
>JAAVYL010000099.1 GCA_022791075.1 Lawsonibacter sp.
CGCCCTGCGGGAGAAATACGGCAACAAGATCGCTCCCCTGGTGGTCCCCATTTGGGACGACAACAAGAAGGATACCGGCATTATCGAAGAGCTCAACAAGCGGGCATATGAGATGCAGAAGCTTCAGCGGGTGGAGATTGAACTGCCCGAGGGCAAGGCCGGCGTGATTGACGAGTTCAACGACGCGCTGAAGGAATCGGTGGCCGAGACCAGCGAGGAATTTATGAACAAGTTCTTCGACGGCGAGGACTTTACCTATGCCGAGATGATTCAGGGCCTGCGCCAGGGCGTGCGAGACCTGTCCCTGTTCCCTGTGCTGTGCGGCTCCGCCGTCAATTGTATGGGCTCCCTGATGCTGATGGACTACATTGTGGAGCTGCTGCCAACCCCCATGGAGGGCAACTATCACAAGGCAACCCGCCAGGACGGCGAGACCGAGGAGTTTGTGGTCTCTCCCGGCGGCGTGCCCGCAGCCTTTGTCTTTAAAACCGTGTCTGACCAGTACGGCAAGTACTCCTTCATTAAGGTCATGTCGGGCCACATCACCTCCGACCTGACCCTGGTCAACTCCCGCACCGGCGCCAGCGAGAAACTGGGCCGCCTGTATATGATGAAGGGCAAGCGGGCTGAGGAGGTCAAGGACTTGGCCTGCGGCGACATCGGCGCCATCGGCAAGATGGACAAGGTGAAAACCGGCGATACCCTGTGCGACAGCCGCAAGGTGGTGGCCCTGAAGCAGATCCCCTTTGCCGAGCCCTGCTACTCCGTGGCCATCGCCCCCAAGACCCGGGGCCAGGAGGACAAGGTGGCCCAGGGTCTGTACCGCCTGAACGAGGAGGACCCCTCCTTCACATTGGTGAATAACGGCGAGACCCACCAGATGGTGCTCACTGGCACTGGTGATATCCAGGTGGATGTGCTGGTGTCCAAGCTGAAGAGCCGCTTTAATGTGGAGGCGGAGCTGAGCGAGACCCGGGTGCCTTATCGGGAGAAGATTCGCAAGACCGTCCAGAAGCAGGGGCGGCATAAGAAGCAGACCGGCGGCTCCGGCCAGTTTGGCGACGTGTGGATCCGCTTCGAGCCCAATCTGGAGGAGGAGCAGATGGTCTTCGCCGAGGAGGTCTTTGGCGGTTCTGTGCCCAAGAACTTCTTCCCCGCTGTGGAGAAGGGCCTGCGTGAGGCCTGTGTCCATGGTCCTCTTGCCGGCTACCCCGTGGTCAATCTGAAGGCCGTACTCTATGATGGAAGCTACCACCCTGTAGACTCCTCCGAAATTGCCTTCAAGACCGCCGCCCAGTTGGCCTATAAGGCCGCGATGCCTGAGGCTAACCCCGTGCTGCTGGAGCCTGTGGGTGAGTTGAAGGTCACCGTGCCTGACAGCTACATGGGCGACGTCATCGGCGACCTGAATAAGCGCCGCGGCCGTGTTATGGGTATGAATCCCACCGGAGACGGCGATCAGGTGATCGAGGCTGAGGTCCCCATGGCTGAGATGACCGGCTACGCCATCGACCTGCGGGCCATGACCCAGTCCCGGGGCTCTTACACCTTCCACTTTGTCCGTTATGAGGACTGTCCTCCTGCGGCGCAGGAAAAGGCAATCGCCGCCGCCAAGGCCATGGCAGAGGAATAAGTTGAATCCCGCCCCGACAGGGGCGGGATTTTTTGCTGTGCCAGGAAAATTTCTCCCGGAAGCAGGGGAGTGATTGTCCGGAGGAAATGGGAGAGGCATCCAATTTTCAAAATTATATAAACAAAATTAAAAATAAAATTAAAGCTTGACTTTAATAAAATTTAAGAGTATAGTAAAAGCATCCCCGCAGCTGGGGGGACAGACCGGTCAGATAAGAGAAAAGGAGGCTTGCTTATGTCCATTGAGCTGCTGCCCGAGTGGATGGCGGAGCTGGAGGAGGAGGATATGGCGTTTATCAAGCGGTTTCTCCTGGCCTCCGGGTCGCTGAAGGAGGTGGCTGGCCAGTATGGAGTGACCTACCCCACAGTGCGTCTGCGGCTGGACAGGCTGATTCAGAAAATCAAGCTCGGTGAGGATACTGCGGCTGACCCCTATATCGCCACCATCAAGCGGCTGGCGGTGAATGAAAAGCTGGATCTGGAAACTGCCAAAATACTGATTGCGGAATATAAAAAGGCCCGTGGAGAATAAGGAGGATTATTATGAGATTCGCATTTGGAATGGGGATTATTGCAATACCCGTCATGCTGTTTATGCTTTTGCTGCCCATCGCCCTGCTGGTGGCACTTCAGGTGTGGCTGTGCAAGAGGAGCGTTAGACTGGGGCTGATTCTGCCGGGTATCTCGCTGGCGCTGTCCCTGATGATAACCTTCAGTCTGGCTGCATTCAGCGCCGTCGGCGGCGTCAGCGACCGTGTGACTGGAACCGGCGGCGCAAGCTACGTGCTCCCCAACGGGCAGGAGGTGCTGGCTATAGAGAGTTCCACGGAGACAGAGAAGTCAGAGGTGGAGTTCCGGCCCCAAGCGTTAGCCGCCGCTGGAGTGATCTTTCTGGTGACCAATATTCCCACTGCGGTGTTTGGAGGTATCTGGCTGCACTACAAGGGCCGCCGGGATACCATGGAGGATTTAAAGCGAATGAGGATAGAGGACCTGGGATAAAAAGCTGCCGCCCTGGCTGGGGCGGCAGTTTTTTTATCAATAAAACGGAGCTCGGCAAAATGTAAAAAAATTTTTTTAAATTTGAAAAAAATTTGTTGACATTTACGACGAGAGATGATACACTGTAAGTGGTAGAAAAGAAGTGTGAAAGGAGGTGATTCCAGTGGGCTGATTGGATAGCGATACAATGATACTGAAACAATACAGATTGCGGGCGGCTGAATTTCCGGAAAGTGCGGGTGAATCATGATATGGATAACAAAAGGGCTCTTGAGATATTTCTTCGAATCCCACTCGTCCTGAACTTAGCCTATTTTTTATTTTTCCGGGAGATCGCCTGGATGTGGATTCCGATAGGAGTAATGTTCGCCGTCTGGGCTGTTCTTGACGCGCTCAGGCTTTATCGGGAGGGGCGTCGTAAGTTCTATCATTATGTGTGGCATATTTTGATCATCCTGGGATGTGTCTATATTATAATTGTTAGGGCCGGCAGATAAATACGCAGACTGGATGTCACCTCGCAGCTGTTTGTCTCGTGTTCTTCAAAAGGTAGCTGCCTGAACTGGGCGCGCCAGAGGAGGCGTCCGGCCTGGATAAAATAGAGGACTGATAAAAAACTGCCGCCCCGGTCGGGGCGGCAGTTTTTTATCGAATCAGGGTGAGGTAGTCAGACAGCACATAGCCAATGGCGGCCAGACCGTCCGGGTTGCGGAAGAGGACCTGATACCACTCGTTTTCCTGGCTCAGGACCACCACCTGGCTGTTATTGCGCAGGGCGCCGATGCGGTCGTAGGTGGTGCCCGGGCCGGAGCGGACGTTCAGGCCGTTTTCCGCGTTGACAACGGTACCCACATGCTGGGCCTGCTGGCAGGTGACGGTGCAGCGGGCACTCAGACCGTTCCAGCTCGCGGTGATGATAACATTTTTGCTGCCTGTGCCCGGGTACAGGTTGGTGACCATCCCGTTGGCGGAGACTGCGGCGGCATTGGGGTCACTGCTGCTCCAGGTGATCTGCGCCCCCTCCACGGCGGGCAGGATGGAGACGCTCAGGGTGGCGCTGCCCCCGGAGGGCAGGGTGAGGTGGCTCTGATTCATTGCCATCAGATAGGTGACGGAGGGGTCGGGGTCCTCGGGCTGGTTGGGGAGATCGGTAATGGGCTCAAATTCCAGCGTGCGGTAGAGCAGAGAGGCCATCTCTGCCCGGGCCAGGGTGTTCTGGGGGGCCAGGAGGCCGCCTCCGCCGGAGACCAGTCCCTGGGCCGCCAGGGTGGCGGTGGGGATCTGAGCATAGCCGGACAGCTGGTCCCGGTCAGAGAACTGGTTGAGCAGGGACAGGCTGCCGTCGGGGCAGGTCTTGCCAATGAGGGGCAGGAACCGGTAGAGCAGGGAGAAGGCCTGCTCCCGGGTGATATTGGCAGTGGGGGCAAAGCCTCCGCCCCCCACGCCGGAGGCCAGACCCACCTCCTGAGCCCAGGCCAGGGCGGGGGCGTAGTAGGAGTCCGCGGGCACGTCCAGGAAGGTGCAGGGGCCGCTGGCGGCCGGCTGCCCCATGGCGTTGTGGAGCATGACGATGAAATTAGCCCGGCTGATGGGCAGGTCCCGGCCAAAGAGGGTGGGGCTGATGCCGCTGACAATGTTATGGCTGTAGCAGTACTCCACAGCCTCATAGGCCCAATGGTCCCGGGGGACGTCCTCATGGGTGCTGGGTATGGTGATGGTCAGCGTCTTACTCAGTCCGCCGGCGGACAGCGTGATGGTTCCGGTCCCCGGTTCCTGCCCGGCGGTAAACAGCCCGCTGCCATCCACAGTGCCGATGCTCCCCTGAACGGTGAACGAGGCGGGGCCCAGGTCACGCAGGGCGGTGCGGCCCCAGTAGCTGCCGGTGACGGCCAGAAGGACCTGCTCCCCCGGCTTTACCGTGAGGGATGTGAGGGGAACGCTGCTCCCCGGCCGGGTAATGGCCAGGTCGGTGAGCTGGTCCACCACATGGACCTGGGCGGTGCCGGTGAGGCCGCCGGAGGTGAGGCGGATGATGTCGGTGCCGGGGTACTGGCCGGCGGTGTAGGTGCTGCCGCTGATGCTGCCCAGGCCGTTTTGAGAGGTGTAGAGAAGGCCGGACAGGTCTGTGCTGACCGGCTTGAGCCCCCGGTCAACAGCGGCTGCCTGGGGCAAGGAGAGGGAGGAACCGGACAGAACCACCAGGCCGTCCTCCGCAGGGGCAAGGCGGGTGGGGACTCCGTCGCTGGTCTGGTCGGTGACGAAAAACAGGTAGGTGGCGCAGCTCCGGGGACTGCCGCCGGAGGGCTTGCTTTGCAGGGCGGAGCCGGTCTGCCCTGGAATCCAGACGGACAGGGCCGTGGAACCGCCGCCGTCCAGGTTGACCGCTGTGGTGCAGCCCTGGGCCATCAGCTCCAGGGCCAGGTCCTTTTGGGAGAGGCCGGAGGAGTAGCCCGACTGCCGGCCGTCTACGGCGTAGAGCACCAGGGTGCCGTCGGGCTTGACGCCCAGGGCGGTGCGGGGCTGTCGGCCGTCGGAGGCGTAGGTCCAGAGGGAGCTGTCGGTGAGGGAGCCATCCCGCACCATGATATCTCCCACTCCTCCCGCCCACTGGGCGGAGGAGAGGACGGAGTCGGCGCAGGAGGTGGTCAGGGTAATCTGATCTCCGATCTGGAAGGTGGAAAAGACCTCGGAGTATCCCGATTCACTGGCGGAGGTGAGGATGTACTCGTCAGGGCCGATGACAATGGACTGGTCAGAGAGGATCAGCTCGGTGACCTCCAGAGCGAGAGTGGAGTTGACTGTGAGCTCTGGAGCCTTGCTGGTGTTGGAGTCGGGGAGAGCCTTCAGGCGTACATACCAGCCGTCTCCGCTGCTGCGGGTGGACACGCCGGAGAAATAGCCGTTGAGAAGATAAATTCCGCCGGTTGGATGGCGGGCCTTGTTGAAGCTGTTGGGGGTGACAGTGACGCCGGAGCTGTGATTATACAGGGAGAGGGCCACCTTGGGGGAGTCCACAATGGAGACCCGGTTGTCGGTGATGACCATGGCATTTTCGCCGCTAGTGCCGGATTTGAAGATGCCGTTTTCAATTACAATGCCCAGGGGGACACCGTTGGACATGGAAAAGAAATCGGTGTTGACAGCCCCCAGCACATTCCAGCCCTGAGAGCGGGCGTTGGAGACGGCGGTATTGATGTTGGCGCCGCCGTAAATGGTCTCACTGCCCTGAAGCAGGATAGGGCGGGCAGCGGCGTTGGGGGCCAGCTCCAGCGAGAAGCTCTCAATTCGTCTGCTGCTGTTGACGGTGACAGTGTTGCGGTAGGTCAGACCGTCCACAATCTGAGTGGAGGTCTGAAGCTTGCGCTCTCCTGCGTCAGCGTATACCGTGGGCAGGGTCAGCAGCAGAGCCAGAACAAAGGCCGCCGCCCTGCGGGGAAAGGCTGTGGTATGTCTCATGGAAAATGCTCCTTTGTAAATCCGTATGTTGTTTGGACCGTGCCTCCCATTATAGCAGAGCACGGCCCAGGTTGCAACGGAAAAAAAGAGGGGATATCTGTGTGCATGTGATAAAACAGACAATTTAGACTGATATTACGCCGAAAAACAATTATCACTGGATGCCCCAGGCGGAGAAATCAAAGAAGCCGTAGCCGGTCTCCAGGCTGTTCAGGCCCCAGCAGCCCAGTGTGCCGTCGGGCTGGAATTTCCGGCCGTGGGGCTGCCAGCTCGGAAAGTCCCACGCGCCGTACAGCTCGGTTCCCGGTGCGTCGCCCCTGGCCTCCGGGGCATAGAGGATAAACGGTGCGCCGGGCTTTAGTACGCTGCCCTCCGTGTCAGTGAAGCCGGCAGGCTGGCTGGAGACGTACCAAACATCCTCCCCGTTCTGCCGGCCGCCCCACTCTGAGCCTACAGGCCGCTCAGTGTCCAGAACCAGTTCCTCCAAAGTCAGAGACCAGGAGGCGCCGGTGAGCTGGATGAAATCGCCAAAGGAGCCGTGGAACTTGCAGACATATTTGATCGGGCCGTCGGAGTCGCAGTAGTCCCCGACGAAGGTGCCGTCCGGGTACAGGGTGAGGATGCTCTGCCATGCCCCCGCGCCGCTGCAAAACATCAGCTGAATAGGCTGGTCCATAGGCAGGGTATCCGTCCTGCCCATAGGGGCAGGCTGGGAGTTGGTTTCGGCAATCTGAAGGTCCCGCAGATTTTCCGCCAGGGATTTAGCCGGGTTCCGGGTAAAGCTTGGGCCGTCCAGCCAGTCCAGGCTGATTGGCGGGGCCTGCTCCGCGGTCAGCACCCCGTTGTGTGCAGACAGCCGGACGCTGTGGGACATCAGGTCGTTGACCTCGTCCCAAAAGGCGGCGATAACCTCCGGGTCAAAGTCCCAATGGAAGGGGGCGTCAAAGTTGGTGTCGAAGAGGATGCTGTTGGACTGAGCGGCAGTTTCGCTCTCCCCCTTGAGGTAGTACAGGCAGTAGTAGGCGTGAAAAGCGCCTTGATATTTTTCCATATGCCAGCGCAGGACATAGTCTGTTCCATCCAGAGTACACAAGTAGGTACTGGGTGTCTCTTCATTGAGAACCTCCCGGTTGAGGAGGACACCGTTTTCATAGAACCGCACCTCGTCCCTGCCATACTCATTCTCCAGCCGTACCTCTTCCGGGATACCGTTGCGGTTCAGATCAGGCTTCAGGTCCTGGACAGACAACAGCGTGGGGGCGGCAGAGGGGGCGGGCCGGGGGAGGCCGGATACCTCCTGCTCTGCCTTGACCACCTGGCAGGACACCAGATTGCCGCACAGCAGGGCGGCGGAGAGGGCCAGAGCAAGAAAGGGTGCGGGGGGACGTTTTCTGGGACCGGAGAAGATGTGCCGCAGCCGCAGCTCGGTCTCCCGGGCGGAACCGGACAGGGCTGTGGAGAAGGGAGTGCGGGGAATTTTGTCGTTCATGTTGGGCTCCTTTCGCAGGACTTTTCCATGTGGGTGGAGTTTTTCTATTTGTGTCTGCCCTGCAGTCCCGCCACGGCGTCCAGAATGGTCTGCCCGTAGGCGGCGCAGGCTTCAGGGGGGAGGGTGCGCAGGGCGTCCTCGTCGCAGGCCAGCTCGGTGTCCCGATCCAGCAGACGAACCATGTACCACATAAAAGGGTTGAACCAGTGCAGGGCATTGACCCACAGAGCCAGGGCTTTGAGCCAGATATCCCGGCGGCGGAAGTGGGTCAGCTCGTGGAGCAGAGAGAAGCCCAGCCTCTCTCCGGACAGCGCCTCCTGGGGCAGAAGGAGCGCCGGGTGAAGGGCTCCGGCCAGCATAGGGACCTGCAGGCCCTTGCAGGTCAGCAGCCGGGGCCGCCGGCGCAGTTTCAGCTGGTCCCCCAGCTGATGGAAGGCCTGGAGGGCCTCTTCATTGGCGACAGGGGCGGACCACCGGCGCAGATATCTGAGAAACAGCAGGTGGGCCCTGAGATTCCATGCCACCATGACCGCAGCTCCGGTCAGCCACACCGCCAGCAGGACCAGAGGAAGGGAGGGGAGGCGGTTCGGAGCGGGGGCGGGGTTCAGAGGCGGGGAGGAGGAACCGTCCGGTGCGGTCTGAGACCCGGGGGAGGGGGGAGAGCCAGCGTCAGGGGAGACAGGTGCGGGAAGGGCCGGAGGGGAACTGGGAGCGGCGGGGACCTCCACCTGAATAGGGGCGCGGGTTTGGCTCCAGCGGGGCAGAGGAAGGGGGACCGCCAGCCGCAGGCACAGCAGCAGCCATATCCAGCACCTCCATTTGGCGCCATACAGGTGCCGGGTGGAGCGGCCCGCCAGAGCCAGCAGGACCACGGCGGCGGAGCCGCCCAGGGTCAGTGCCCCCAGGGTGAGCAGCAGCTGGTTCATGTGCCGTGCCCTCTGCTCAGCTGGTCCAGCAGGGCCTGAAGGTCCTCCAGTTCCTCCTTCTGCAGTCCCTCCCGGGCCAGAGCGGCCACAAAATTCCGGGGGGAACCGTACAGCCGGTCCAGCACCGCCCGACTGTCAAAGGACTGATAGGTCTCCCGCTCCACCAAGGGGGTATACAGGTTGCTCTTGCCCGCCTTGCGGACCGCCACATAGCCCTTGTCCGCCAGGCGGGAGAGGTAGGTGTTGATGGTGTTGGACGCCCAGCCGAAGCGGGACAGCTTATCCTCCAGCACCGCACGAGGGGTGTCGGGCCCTGTAGACCACAGGGCCTTCATGACCTCCAGCTCAGTGTCCGGCAAGCGTTTCATAGGGTCACATCCATTTCAAATGTAGTTGATTAATATACTACACTTGAAGTGGATGGGAGTCAAGTTACAAGACAGTTACAAATAATTTTCCGGAAGTTTAAAAAACCTTTAAGGATTTTTCATAGACTTTTTTGTCATTCCATGGTAAAATGACAAGTCAGTATAAGGGAAAATATATCCGTCTGTGTTTGAGCGACTGCCTGTCTGGGAAACATCACCCTGATGGACAAAACAGGGACGGAGTGAGGGCGTCCGCAGCGGCGCATGGAGGTTCGATTGAAAAAAGAGGTTTTAGGTATCGCGTTTGACGATCTGACCCGGGAGGAGGCTGCCCAGGCGGGGGCCGCCTTTCTGGCGGAGGATAAATTTCACTATGTGGTGACCCCAAACCCGGAATTTATTCTGGCGGCGGAGAAGGATGGGGACTTCCGCCGGGTGCTCAATGGGGCGGACCTGGTGCTGCCAGACGGCATCGGGGTGGTCTACTCGGCCAAAATTCTGGGAACTCCTCTGAAAAGCCGGGTGCCGGGTGTGGAGTTTGCCGCGGACATGCTGGACTGCCTCAACGAGCGGGGCGGGCGGCTCTATCTGCTGGGGGCCAAGCCCGGCGTGGCCGAGGAGGCGGGCCGCCGCATTGTGGAGCAGCGCCCCAACATTACCCTGTGCGGCACCCAGGACGGCTACTTTAAGGATGAGGAGGCCGTCCTGCTGAAGGTGGCCGCCGCGCAGCCCGACCTGCTCTTTGTCTGCCTGGGGGCCCCCAAGCAGGAGAAGTGGATGGCCCGGTGGGGCCGGCACACCGGCGCCCGTCTGGCCATCGGACTGGGAGGGGCTCTGGACGTGTTCGCGGGCAGGGTGGAGCGAGCCCCCGAGTCCTGGCAGAGGCTGGGCCTGGAGTGGGCTTACCGCCTGAAGAGTGAGCCCCGGCGGGCAGTCCGGATGGCCAGGCTCCCCCTGGTTCTGGTCAAGGCGGCGGGACAGCGGTTCAAGAAGGCGTAGGGGCGGATATTATCCGCCCGCACGTTCTCCGGCTGTTTCTGGACGGGCGGATGATATCCGCCCCTACAAACGTGTTTCGATTATAATTAGGAGGAATTACAATGGTATACATTCTGTTAGCTCCCGGCTTCGAAGAGATCGAGGCCCTGGCCCCCACCGACCTGCTGCGCCGGGCGGAAATTGAGACGGCACTGGTCTCTCTGACAGGGGAGCCCGTCCCCGGCAGCCACGGCGTCACCGTGACCGCTGACATGACCCTGGAGGAGGTCAATCTGTCCCAGGCGGAGATGATTGTCCTGCCCGGCGGCGGTCCGGGCTATAAAAACCTGGGGAAGGATCCCAGGGTGGAGCGGCTGGTCCGGGAGGCGGCTGAAAAGGGCCTGTGGGTGGCTGCCATCTGCGCTGCCCCCACCCTGCTGGGCAGATGGGGCCTGCTGGAGGGAAAGCGGGCGGTCTGCTACCCCGGCATGGAGGAGGGACTCGCCGGTGCGGTCCGTCAGCCGGACAGCGGCGTGGTGAGAGATGGAAAAATCATCACCGGCCGGGCAGCCGGTTCGGCCTTTGAATTTGGACTGACCCTGGTGGAGGCGCTGGCCGGGAAGGCCAGAGCAGATGAGGTGCGCCGTGGCATTGTCTATTGATGCGGAGAAGAAGGAGCTGCGGAAGGCGGTCCGCCGGCAGCTGTCCGCTCTGTCTCCGGAGGAGCTCACCAGGAGCGACAGCGCCCTCATTGCCCGGTTCCTGGCCCTGCCCCAGGTGGAGGAGGCCCGGACTGTGTTTGCCTTCTGGGGCATCCCGGGCAAGGAGCCGGACACCGCACAGCTTGTCCAGGCGCTGACTGCCCGGGGAAAACGGGTGGGCCTGCCCCGTATGCTGCCGGAGCACCGGATGGAGGTCCGGCAGTACGACCCGGACCGGCCGCTGCTCCAGGTTTCCTTCGGCATCTCGGAGCCAGGGGAGGACTGCCCCCTTCTGGCCCGGGAGGAGGTGGACCTTGTGCTGGTGCCTGCGGTGTGCTATGATAGGCAGGGATACCGTCTGGGCTTTGGCGGCGGTTACTACGACCGCTGGCTGGAGGGGTTTGCCGGCTTCCGGGCGGGGCTGTGCCGCGGGGCGGTTCTTCAGGAGCGTGTGCCCACAGAGCCCCACGATGCCCGGGTGGACCTGCTGCTCACCGAGGAGGAGAGCCTGTCCTTTTAAGGCCGCGGAAAGGAGCGGGGGATTGCGCCCCCGCCCGTTTCCCGAGTGTGTAGGGCTCAGCAGCCGCAGTCGTTGTCACAGCCGCAGTCGCCGCAGCCACAGTTGTTGTTGCAGCCGCAGTTGTTATTGCAGCCGCAGCCGTTGCCGCCCCAGCCGAAGAGGATGATAATCAGGATGATGATCCACAGCGCGCTGTTGCCGCCCCAACCGTTGTTCCCACAGAACATTTCATTTCACCTCACTTATTTTGCCGGGACGCCGTCCCCGCATTCTGTATTATTCTATGGCCCGGCCTTGTCCCTGGTGACAGGGGTGCGGGAAAAAGTTAGGAGCTGACCCGAATGTCTCAGGATAACTACTACGAGTCCGGCCAGCGCCGGGGAGAGCGCCGTTCCTCCAGCCGGCAGGGGCACGGCGAGTACCGCTCTGCGCCCCAGGAGGGGCACAGCCGGCGGCCCAGGAAGAAGCGCCGCTCCGCTGGACGCACTGCGGCCCTGGTGCTGCTGTATGTGACTGCGGTCATCGGTGTGTCCATTCTGCTGGCCTGTGTGGGCTGGGTGGCTGCTGGAGATGTGCTGGCTCTGAACAAGGAGGCCAAGGAGGTCATCTTCACCGTCTCTCCGGATGAGAAGTTTGACTCGATTGTGGACCGCCTGAAGGACGAGGGGCTGGTGGAATACAAGCTCCTGTTTAACATCTTTGCCTCTATTACCAAGGGCAGGGACAAGGTGACCGCCGGAACCTATACTCTGAATACTGATATGGATTACAGGGCCCTTCTGTCCAGCATGAGGGCCAACTCGTCCAACCGGGCAGAGGTTCGGGTGTCAATTCCGGAGGGGTATAATTTCGATCAGATATGCAAGCTGTTAGAGGAGAAGGGGGTGGTCTCCTCGGCGGAGGAGCTGCGGGAGGCGGCGGCCAACCATGACTATGCCTTCTCCTTCCTCCAGGATATCCCCTTGGGGGATTACCGCCGGCTGGAGGGCTTCCTGATGCCCTCAACCTATGACTTCTATATGCCCCACAACGCCGTATATGCTTTGAACAAGTTGCTGGTCCACTTTGCCAACCAGATGAGCGATGAGTTGATGGCGCAGGTGGAGGCCTCGGGCTACTCCCTGCGGGAGATTCTCACCATAGCCTCCCTCATTGAGCGGGAGACCACGGGCGAGGACCGTGCTGAAATTTCCGCCGTCATCCACAATCGTCTGAACAACCCGGATGCCGGCACCCAGGGCTACCTTCAGATTGACGCCACACTGGTCTATCTCAACGGTGGGAAGGAGCCCACTGCCGCAGACCGGGAGATCGACTCCCCCTATAACACCTACAAGTATAAAGGGCTGCCCCCTGGACCCATCGCCAACCCGGGCATGGAGTCCATCCTTGCCGCCCTGAATCCGGCCAGCAGCAAGGATTACTACTACGCCCTGGGGGACGACAATGTTCACCATTTCTTCCGCACCTATGACCAGCTGCAGAGCTTCCTTGCAAGTCAGGAGCGGTATAATTGAGCATAAGAAATATCCACCGGCGGTGCCGGTGGATATTTCTTACAAGGAGGAGCTGATATGAAAAAAATGGAGCTGCTTGCTCCGGCAGGGGATATGGAGCGCCTGCAGATGGCTGTGGCCTATGGGGCGGACGCTGTCTATCTGGCGGGAAACACCTTTGGGATGCGCTCCTTTGCCGGAAATTTTTCCCCGGAGGAATTGAGAGCTGCCGTGGAGCTGTGCCGGGCCCATGGAGTCCGGGTCCATGTCACCTGTAACACCATGCCCCGGAACGAGGAGGTCGGGCGCCTGCCCCAGTGGCTGGAGTATTTGGAGGAGCTCCGGGCGGATGCAGTTATTTTGGCCGATGTGGGGGTGCTGGACCTGGCTAAGCGGCACGCCCCCCACGTTCCCTGCCACATCTCCACCCAGGCCAGCATTGTCAATTACCAGTCCGCCCGGGCCTGGTACAACCTGGGCGCCAGCCGGGTGATTCTGGCCCGGGAGCTGTCCCTGGAGGAGATTCGGGAGATTCGGGCCAAGGCTCCTGAGGAACTGGAAATCGAGGTCTTTGCCCATGGGGCAATGTGCGTCAGCTACTCGGGGCGGTGCCTGCTGTCCAACTATATGACGGGCCGGGACTCCAACCGGGGCTCCTGTGCCCAGCCCTGCCGCTACCAGTATGCCCTGATGGAGGAGAAGCGGCCTGGAGAGTACTTCCCGGTCTATGAGGAGAATGGGGAGACCTATATCATGAACTCACGGGACATGTGCATGATTGACCATGTGGCTGATCTGATGGACGCTAGGGTGGACTCCATCAAGCTGGAGGGCCGGGCTAAATCGGCCTACTACGCCGCCATCGTCACCGGCGCATACCGCCACGCCATTGATGCCGCTCAGGCGGGCGAGCCTCTGGACCCGGTGTGGCGGGACGAGGTGGAGCACATCAGCCACAGGCACTACTCCACCGGCTTCTTCTATGGCCAGCCGGGACAGTTTACCGATGACGCCCGCTATGTCCGGGACTGGCAGATTGTGGCCAGGGTCCGGTCCTGCGACGGAGATGGAAACGCCGTTCTCACCCTGAATAACAAGTTCAAGGTGGGGGATGGGCTGGAGCTGGTTGGCCCCGGCGTCCGGCCGCAGGCCCTCACCGTGGAGGCCCTGTGGGACGGGGACGGCACACCCCTGGAGGAGGTCCGGCATCCCCAAATGGCCTTTCGGATGCGGCTGCCACAGCCCGTCCCTCCCCTGTCCCTGCTGAGACGGAAGGCGGACCTGTCACCGTAACGGCCCCCTGCTCTTTTTCCTGCAAAGGCTAAAAAAGCTCTTCGCAGCACTTTAGTTTGCTTCAAGGAGGAATTATGGTACCAACGTATAATCAAATGGGCGACTGGCTGGAGGAAATTGCCCGGAAATTTCCTGAGGCCTTTTTTGAGGACCTGGACGGGGGCATCCAGTTGGAGGAGAGGGCTTTGCCTGACCCGGACTTTCCCCCGGATGAGATGTATATCATGGGGGAATATGTTCACGATAACCTGGGCCGGTATATCCTTCTCTACTACGGGTCCTTTGCAGCTCTGATGTCCGACGAGGATGAGGAGGCCTGGAGAGAGGAGATTTTCGCTACTGTGGCCCACGAGTTTACCCACCATCTGGAGGAGACTGCCGGTCTCCATGCTCTGGATGACAAGGATCTGGAGTTCCTGCGCCAGGCTCTGGAGGAGTACGGCGGAGAATCGCCGTCAGATTTGGATGAGTAGGGGAAGCCTGGCTTCCGTATTCATATTATTATCACCTGGAAAGGAGTCTTTCTCATGGAAAACTTTATCTATTACACCCCTACAAAGGTGGTCTTTGGCCGGGGCGGCGCGGATCAGACCGGAGAGCTGCTTAAGCAGGCGGGCGCCGCAAAAGTGCTTATCCACTACGGCGGGCAGAGCGCAGTGAAATCCGGGCTGATCGACCGGACCAAGGCCGCCCTGGACAAGGCAGGCGTGGCCCATGTGGAGCTGGGCGGCGTGGTGCCCAACCCCCGCCTGAGCAAGGTACGGGAGGGCATTGCCCTGTGTAAGGAGGCCGGTGTGGACTTCATTCTGGCAGTGGGCGGCGGTTCGGTGATCGACTCCTCCAAGGCGATTGCCTACGGCCTGAGAGACCCCGACAGGGACGTGTGGGAGCTGTATCAGGGGCTGCGCCGCGCCAGCTCCTGTCTGCCAGTGGCAGCTGTGCTGACCATTGCTGCCGCAGGCAGCGAGATGAGCAACAGCTGTGTGATCACCAACGAGCAGACCGGGGAGAAGCGGGCCTATAACGACGATATCAGCCGGCCCAGGTTCACGGTGATGGACCCGGAGCTGACCATGACCCTTCCGGATTACCAGACCCAGTCAGGCTGCGCCGACATCATGATGCACACCATGGAGCGGTACTTTACCAGCGCGGAGCACCCTATGGAGCTGACTGACACCATGGCTGAGGCCCTGCTGCGCACCGTGATGAAGTATGCAGAGGTCCTCCACCAAGACCCCAAAAACTATGAGGCCCGGGCGGAGGTTATGTGGGCCGGCTCCCTGTCCCACAACGGCCTGACCGGCTGCGGCACCGACGGCGGCGACTGGGCCACCCACATGCTGGAGCACGAGCTGGGCGGCATGTTTGACGTCACCCACGGCGCGGGTCTGGCGGCCATCTGGTCCAGCTGGGCCAGGTATGTCTATCGGGACTGCCTGCCCCGGTTTGTAAAATATGCGGTCAATGTGATGGGCGTTGCCCCCGGGGCCAGCGATGAGGAGACTGCGCTGAAGGGCATTGCTGCGATGGAGGATTTCTACCGCCGCATCGCCATGCCCACCAATCTGCGGGAGCTGGGGATTGCCCCCACAGAGGAGCAGATCCTCCACATGGCCAGGTCCTGTGCCCGGGCCGCCGGCGGCAGCAAGGGCTCGGCCAGGGTTCTCCATGAGGAGGACATGGCTGCCATCTACCGCATGGCGCTGTAAGGGATGGGGAGAGCCGTCCGGGGGCGCTTTGCCCCCAGCCCCAGCGGGCGGATGCACATGGGAAACCTCTGGTCCTGCCTGCTGGCCTGGCTGGCCGCCCGGAGTGCTGGGGGAGAGATGGTCCTCCGGCTGGAGGACCTGGATCCGGACCGGTGCCGTCCGGAATACTGCAGCCAGATCATGCGGGACCTGGAGTGGCTGGGTCTGGACTGGGACGGTCAGCCGGTGTATCAGAGCCAGCGCAGAGAAATTTACAGGGAGGCCTTTCGGAAACTGGAGGAGCAGGGGCTTATCTACCCCTGCTTCTGCACCCGGGCGGAGCGGCTGGCGGCCTCCGCCCCCCACAGGTCCGACGGCGCGACTGTCTATGACGGACGGTGCAGCCGGCTGACCGCAGAGGAGCGGGAGGGGCTGTTCAGACAGCGGCGTCCCGCCTGGCGGGTGCGGGTCCGGCCGGAGGAGATCTCCTTTTCTGATTTGCTCCAGGGGACATATGGGGAAAATCTGGCCCGGGACTGCGGAGACTTTATCCTTCGCCGGTCCGACGGAGTCTTTGCCTACCAGCTGGCAGTGGTGGCGGACGACGCCGCTATGGGGGTTACCCAGGTGGTGCGGGGGAGCGACCTGCTGTCCTCCGCGCCCCGTCAGCTGTGGCTTCAGGAGCAGCTGGGCCTGCCCCATCCGGAGTACGGCCATCTGCCGCTCCTGCTCTCTCACGACGGCCGCCGCCTGGCTAAGCGGGACCGGGACCTGGAGCTGGGCCGGCTCCAGGAGGAGCACACAGCCCCGGAGCTGGTGGGAAGGCTGGCCTGCGCCGCCGGCCTGATTGACCGGCCCCAGGCCATCACCCCCCGGGAGCTGATTTCCCTCTTTTCCTGGGAAAAGCTGCCCCAAAAGGATTTTGTCTGGATATAGCGCCTGGGCGGATACCGGGCCTCAGGAGGAACAGACCGCTGATGTTATGTAAACGGGCGAAATTGGGAGATTTGGTTGGTAGCTCTTCCGCTTCGGCTCTGCTATAATGACCTCATCATCTGCAAGGAGGTAATAAATATGAGTTTAGGAAGCAGTTTGATTTCCGCCCGGAAGAAGAGCGGTCTGTCACAGGAGGAGGTGGCGGAGCGTCTGGGAGTCAGCCGACAGACCATCTCCAAGTGGGAGACAGACGAGACCTTGCCCGACATCCGTCAGTCCAAACGGCTGGCCGTGATGTACCATCTCTCGCTGGATGAGCTGATTGACTTTGATGTGGACGTGAAGGAGATCGAGGAGGTTATCGAGAGGACCAGCGATGAGACCCAGAAAAAGATTGACTGGACCAAGATGTGGGCCAAAAAGTATCCGGTACTGGCCGAATATCCTGCCCAGGTCCGGACAGAGGAGTACACAGCCCCCCTCCAGGAGCTGCTGGAACAGCTGAAGGGGGATTATGGCTACAGCAGCCTGGATGCCTTCCTGGTGCTGAAGGACATTTTGGGAAAGCTATATCAGTGAAAAAACACCCTGCTGCGGGTTATATCGCGACTGTTCTGTTCCAAGGTTGTCGAAGAGGACAGAGAAGGCTCTCCCAAGCAAAAGGGGCCGTCCCAACCGGGGCGGCCCCTCTGCTTACTTATCCTTCAACAGCTTGTTCAGCTCAGCCAGGAAGGTATCAATGTCTTTAAACTCCCGATAGACCGAGGCAAAGCGGACATAGGCCACCTCGTCCAGCGTTTTCAGCCGGTCCATTACCAGCTCCCCGATCTGGGCGGAGCTGACCTCCCGGTCCATCTGATTTTGCAGGACCTGTTCAATCTCTGTTACCAGGCCCTCCATGGCCTGATAGGGGACAGGCCGCTTTTCGCAGGCCCGGATAATGCCGCCCATTACCTTGTTGCGGTCAAAGCTCTGGCGGCTTCCGTCCTTTTTGACCACCATCAGGGGGAGGCTCTCCATGGTCTCATAGGTGGTGAACCGTTTGTGGCAGGACAGGCATTCCCGGCGGCGGCGGATACTGGCCCCCTCGTCGGCGGGGCGGGAATCCACCACCTTGCTCTCCAAATAGGCGCAGTAGGGACATTTCATGGCACATACCTCCTTGTGTTTGGGGGCTTTTCCAGGACAAGTATACCACAAAATATCCGGCTTGTCAAAATTTACAGGCAATCTTTCCCGGCGAACCCGGGTCCGGTTCACGGCTGTTCCTCCAGATTCCAGATATGCCGGTCCCGGCGGAAGATCAGACAGGTCAGCACCCCCAGAAAGCCCAGAACGAGAAACAGCCCGGCGGTGCCGGAGCCCTTGCCCAGACCGAAGAGGCGGTCCCATAAGGAGCCAGGCTCCATCCGGGCGGCCAGCGGCTCAAAAACCCGGTCTGTCAGAAATCCGCCCAGCAGGTAACCCACAGGGATGGTAAAAAATTGCAGGGTGTTTCTGGCGGCGTACACCCGGCCCTGGAGTTCCACTGGCACCCTGTCCCGGAGCAGGGCGTCCAGGTTGGCGTTCATCACCGGGATGCCCACCCAGCCCAGGGCGGCTCCTGCGCACCAGACGGGCAGATCCTTCCCCAGGGCGAGACAGAAATTTTCTGTGGACATGGCCAGCAGCAGGCAGTTGCAGATCGTCCGCACCCGGCTCTTTGGGGCGGGCAGGAGGGAGACAACCAGACTGCCTGCCAGCATGGCCGTTCCGCTGGCGCTCTGGACCAGCCCCAGGGCGGTCTCTCCGCCCCAGGGGCGGGTGAGGGCCAGGGCGGGCAGAGCGGCGTTGAACATAGAGGCGGTGAGGTTGATGGCAGCCAGAAAGAGGATGATGTCCAGTACACCCCGCTCCCGGCGCAGATAGTTCAGTCCCGTTCTGGCAGACTGGAGCACGGGCTCAGACTGGTTCTGCCCCGGGGACTGGGGCAGGCGGATGAGGAGGAGCAGGGAGAGAAAGGCCACACAGAATGTGGCCAGATCGAAGAGAATTACCCCCCGCAGGCCGGCAAAGGCGTAAAGCCCGGCAGCCAGAACCGGGGAAAGCATGTTGTTCAGGGAGTAGGACAGGGAGCGCAGCCCTCCTGCCCGCTGGAAGTGCTCTCTGGGCGTGAGAAGGGTGACCGCCACGTCGGCAGCGGGCTGCTGTACGGTGTTCATCAGTCCGGACAGAGCGTTGACCAGATATAAGTGTCCCAGCTCCAGAACGTCTGCCTCCGCCAGACCCAGCACAACGAGGGTACACAGGGCGGCGAAGGTGTCGCACACCAGCATGGTGCGCTTTTTGTCCCACCGGTCGCTGAGGGCACCGGCAAAGATGCTCATGGCCACGTATGGGGCGTAGGAGCACACAGACAGCAGAGCTGTGGTCAGCGCGGAGCCGTGGGCCTGATAGGACCACAGCACCAAGGCAAAGGCGGTCATGGAGCTGCCCATGGTGGACAGCGACTGGGTGGACCAGAGGATGAGAAAGGGCCGCAGGGACCCGGATTGTTTGGTTTTCATTTGGACTTTGCTCCTTTTTCGTTGATTCCCGCCCCTCTGGGGCAGGAGAAAAATGGATGCGCAAAGTCCGATGGGCGAAATCAGCTATGGCTTATCGCCCCGCGCAGCTCGCCCGGTCAGACCTTGCGCGGAGCGGAGACAATGCAGAGCTTCATTGCGTGTGTACCTCCTGAAGGAATCGCCGCAGCATCAACGGCGTCGTGTGTATCATAGCACACCTGTGCAGAAAGAGCAAGGGTGGTTTAAAATTCGGAAGTGTCCACCTGCGCATAAAATCGAAGGAAAAGGAATCCCCCTTCTGCCGCTGACCAGGGATTATTTTTTGTCAGGTTTGCGTCGGGGGAATGATACTCTGCTTGGAGGCAAAGGGCAAGGCGTGCACCTCTGGCAGGGCGGCGCCGTAGTCCTCCTGGAACTCGGTCATCATGGCCCAGTATCGCTTGGGCATGTGGGTCATGCGGCATTTTGGATTGTACCGCCCCTCAATGGCGATGGTGTCGTAGAAGGAGCGCCACAGACGCCTCCAGGACAGCTCCGTGCCGTCTGCGGGACCAAGCTGAAAGTCCGCCACAGGGAGGATGGCCCAGCCGTTGGGGCCGGGGCGGTGAAACAAGGCCTCGCAGTGGGTGCGGTCATGGAGGACGAAATTCTCCTGAGGGTAGCGGGAACAGAAGTGGGGGCACAGCAGAGGGAGTACCCGGTTTTTGGGCTCAATTTCCCCCGCCAGAACGCCGCTCAGATCGGAAAAACGGGTAAAGCCTTTGTACTGGTGGGCCTCGTGCTCCAGGTGCCACACCGCTTTGCGCACCTTGTCCACCACAGGGTCGGTAAGATTTTGGCCAATTTTCCTCCCCTGCGCATATCCCAGCCGGAGGAACCGCCACAGCCACAGCTCCCTCTCCGGCAGGCAGGTGAGATAGGCGCGCACCGCCAGCTCCCTGCCCTCCCGGCCGAGCTTTTCAAAGGACCTGTATACCCGTTTGGCGTGTTCCACATTTGTCTCCACAGTCCGCAGGGGGTAAAGGGAGCAGCACATATCCTCCGGTGTGCGGAACTCCGCTGGCTCCTCCTGGTTGACATAGCTGTCGAACACGCAGGAGAGAAAGCCGGAGTAGCTGCCGTCGTATTGATAACAAACCTGAGTCCAGGGCATGGAGTTCCCTCCTCTCATAAAGTTTTCCCTTCTCACAGGGGGCGTGCTTCCTCTATACGGCGTTGTCAAACAGCGACAGCTGCTCCGGCATGGGCTCGGCCAGAGCGGGGGCCTCCAGGGAGATCATATGGCGCAGCAGGCTGTCCTGACTGACCTGAAGGCCCTGCATCATCCTGCCGGAGCAGGTGAGGAAGTACTGGGCCCGTTTGAGCACTACCCCCAGCCGCTTGAGTCCCTCGAAATTCAGTGGGCCAACCCGGCGCGCGGTGAGGATGCGCCGGGCGGAGCGCACCCCCAGGCCAGGGACCCGGAGCAGAGCCTCATAGTCCGCCCGGTTGACCTCCACAGGGAAGAATTCCAGATGGCGCAGAGCCCAGCAGCACTTGGGATCCATGCGGGGATCCAGGTCGGGCTGCCCCTCGTCCAGAATCTCTTCTGCCCGGAAGTGGTAATACCGCAGCAGCCAGTCCGCCTGATAGAGCCGGTGCTCCCGCAGCAGGGGCGGCTGAAAGTCCTGGGGGACGGGCACCAGAGGGCTGACGGGCATATAGGCGGAGTAGAACACCCGCTTGAGCTGGTAGCGGTCATAGAGGGCCTGGGTCAGGGTGAGGATATGCCGGTCGCTCTCCGGGGTGGCGCCCACAATCATCTGGGTGGACTGGCCCGCCGGAGCAAACCGGGGGGCGTGACGGTAGACGGCAATTTCCCGCTTGGACTCCGAGATGCCGTCCCGAATCTGGCCCATGGGGGTGAGGATGGCCTCCTTCTTCTTGTCCGGAGCCAGCAGGGCCAGACTGGGGGAGGAGGGCAGCTCAATGTTCACCGACAGCCGGTCGGCCAACAGGCCCAGACGGTGGGTGAGCAGGGGATCCGCCCCGGGGATAGCCTTGGCGTGGATATAGCCGCCAAAACGATATTTTTGCCGTAGAATACCCAGGGCTTTGATCATCAGCTCAGTGGTATAGTCCGGATTTCTCAGGACTGCGGAGGAGAGAAACAGCCCTTCGATATAATTGCGGCGGTAAAACTCTATGGTCAGCTCGCACAGCTCCTCCGGGGTGAAGGCGGCCCGGGGGAGGTCGTTGGACCGCCGGTTTACGCAGTACTGGCAGTCGTAGGCGCACACATTGGTCATCAGCACCTTGAGCAGAGAGATGCACCGCCCGTCGGCGGAGAAGGAATGGCAGCAGCCGGCCAGAGAGGTGCTGCCGATGGTCCCGGGCCGCCCGGAGCGGTCCAGACCGCTGGAGGTGCAGGCTGCGTCATATTTGGCGGCGTCGGCCAGGATATTCAGCTTGTCGATAAGCTCCATGGCAGTCCCCTCCAATGGAATCCATGTTCCATAGAACGTTTGTACAGTAATTATACAGCAAAATCCCCGGTTGTCAAGAGGAAAATTTTGTGGTATACCGGTGCCAGCGGATTTTTCCAAAGTGTTTGGCTATCCCATCTGAGGAATATGAGTCGTTGTAAAATAGAAAGGACAAGGCCCAACCGAGCCCTGTCCTTTCCATTTTACAAAGGATTTTAAATTACCCCGCCGCCCCAAACCTGGGCCTGTGTGATTGCCAAAACGGTTTCAGTTGGAATACCGGCGATCTCGCTGCCGAAAATTTCCCGCAGGTTCCCGCTGCTCAGCATAGCGGCAAGCTGGGACCTTGCCGCCTCGGATGCGGCCAGCTCAGAAGCCTGGAAATGCCGCTGAATCTGCTTTTCGGCAGCCAGCTTCATAAACTCCGCGTGGCGTGCCATGCGTAAATCCCACCAGCTTTCCTCCTCGTCAGAACCGCTCTTGGAATAGGTGATCTCACCGCCGCCGCTGGAGGAGCAGGCGTTGCAGATGTTCCCGTCCTCCCCGATGGCAACGGCCTGGGACATATCCCATGTGCTCCCTGGCATGATGGCCTCGTTCCGTGCCACATCAAAGGCAAACCAGGTGTCGATTTTCGCAAAAATCTCCTGGGCGTAGGCCGGGTCCTGTTCCATGCGCTCCTGCACCTTGGGGTGAATGACAACCGCCTTGCTCCCCGGCGGGACGTTGCCCAGGGCGTGACTCTCCTGTGGAGCAGTAAATCTGCCCTCAATGGAGCCATAGAAGGGCTTGGCCCCGGTGGGCTGCCAAGTTGCCCGCGTGTCCGTGGC
>JAAVYL010000100.1 GCA_022791075.1 Lawsonibacter sp.
CGGGAAGCGGGCCAACGAGCTGGGCCACCCTGTGGTGCTGGACCCGGTTGGCGCGGGAGCCTCCACCCTGCGGACAGAGACCGCCCTGGGGCTGCTCAAAGAGGTCAAGCTTACCGTGATTCGCGGCAACATCTCGGAGATCAAGACCCTGGCTCTGGGCAGCGGCACCACCAAGGGTGTGGACGCTGACGTGGCGGATAAGGTGACGGAGGAAAACCTGACTGGGGCGCTGTCCTTCGCCAAGGATTTTGCGCGGCGCACCGGGGCGGTCATTACCATTACTGGGGCCATCGACATTGTAACCGACGGGGAACGTGTTTTTTGTGTCCGCAACGGCCGTCCTGAGATGTCCGCCATCACCGGCACCGGCTGTCAGCTCTCCGCCCTGACGGCGGCTTTTGTCACCGCCAATCCGAATCAGCCTCTGGAGGCTGCCGCCGCCGCTGTGTGCGCCATGGGGCTGTGCGGGGAGATTGCCTGCCAGCGTATGATCAATCTGGACGGCAACTCCTCTTACCGGAACTACATCATCGACGCCATGTACCGCCTGACCCCGGCGGCACTGAAGAGGGGAGCCAACTATGAAGTGCGATAAGCGGCATATGCTGCTCTACGCCGTCACCGACCGGGCCTGGACCGGAAATCAGACGCTGTATCAGCAGGTAGAAGCAGCTTTAAAAGGCGGTGTGACCTGTGTGCAGCTGCGGGAAAAGGAACTGGACGAGGCGGCGTTCCTCCAAGAGGCCAGGGACATCCACGCTCTGTGCCGGCGGTATGGGGTACCCTTCATCGTCAACGACAATGTGGGCATCGCTGTCGCCTGCGGCGCGGACGGGGTCCATGTGGGTCAGGAGGATATGGAGGCGGGAGAGGTCCGCCGCCGGGTGGGAGAAAACATGATATTGGGCGTCTCCGTCCACACAGTGGAGGAGGCCCGCCAGGCCATCCGGGACGGCGCGGACTATCTGGGGCTGGGCACGGTGTTCCCCACCAGCACCAAAACCGACGTGGATGTGATGCCCGGCGAGACACTGCGGGCGATCTGCGGCGCAGCAGACGTGCCCATCGTGGCCATAGGCGGGCTGAACCGGGGCAATATCCTTCAGCTGTCCGGCAGCGGGGTGGACGGTGTGGCTCTGGTTTCCGCCATCTTCGGGGCGGAGGACATCGAGGAAGCCTGCCGGACGCTGCGGGCACTGGCAGAGAAAGCTGTGGATGTTGACAGCACGGAGCCGGCTGTCATGGGCAACCCGGTATTTATGGCCAATAACCTGAACTACACCTCCACTCCGCCGCGCTGACCCAGGAGAGTATGGACCGCATGGGGCGTGATGCGCCTAAGACTGTCTGGCCGTCTGCCGTGGAGCGCAATGGGAGCATGTGCCGGACAAATCGGCCTATTGCCGTGGGCGGTTTGCTGCCGGGAAGCAGTGACCGGCACCCGGTTCCATGGCGTTTAACAGGCTGTGCAGTCAGAAACCCGCAAAATTATATTGGGCCCTGCCAGTATCCCGTCTGGCAGGGCCCTTTTCTGTTTGGAGCGTTCGGATACTTGCGGTATTTCGCTGCGACTGTATGGCCGGAAACAGACGCACCGCCCCCTCATTTCCAGTAAATATATTCAAACGTCCCACTCTAAACCACCCCAAGCGGTATATTACTTTGAAGATATTTTTTGATTGCATCAGCCTCATCTGCTGGTAATTCTCTGGTGACAGGGCCAATACCTTGCTGATCCTCAAACTTCAAAATTGCTCTTGTACTTTTAGCCTTATGACACTTTATTGTGCGGATATTCTCCAAGCTAATGATGGGTTTTCCCCATGAGTTTTGAACGAATAACCACTCTTTACCAATCAGCACCTTTCCATCAGCAAACGCCACGGCCCATTCCATGTCATTATCTGCCAATGCGAGCATTTCTTTACCAGTCAAACCGTCTGCTTTGGTGTGGAGTTCAATGCGGATAAATCGGCAAATATCTGTAGTTTCCAATTTGAGAAATTTACGCAGGCCAGAGCACAAGAGATAGATACCCGAAAAAATTAAAAAGCAAATTACAAATATGTAAACAACATTCTGAGCAAAATTCAGCAAGAAAAAATCCAGGGGAGAGCCGGAGACTGTCAAAACCGCGATAAGAATGCCCGCGAGTAAAGAGACAGCTCCAATTAATGCAGAGTGAAAAATTTCCTTTTTCGCATATGCGGTACAGACATTTCTTCTCATACCAATCGTTCCCTCTCTAAAAGAATTTTTGCTGTATAAAAATTTTGTGTCCGCCTGCATTCTATCATAACATCCGCCGCTCTTTGCCCCCAAATTAAACCACCAGTTCAATGACAAACCGCCCCCCTGCCTGTATGATAGGGACACAACGACAGAGCAAAGGAGTGGAATGTTATGAATCTGAAAGACGCTTTTCGGGCACAGAACAAGCTGCTGGCCCTCATGGACGAGGCCAGCGATATCCTCCAGAACCGGGGCAACACCTTGAAGGTCACCGTCACCCACCTGCGCAGCAAGGTCATGCCGGAGGCCCAGGATGCGGTCGCTGAGGACACCGCCCCCAGCGAGTATGCCGAGCACATCAACCAGGTGGCCGCCTTTCTGATGGCTATGCTGGCGGAGCGGGAGAAGCTCAGCGCCGCTATCTGCGCCGCCAAGGCCCAGCTCCCCCTGGACATGGACAGCGAGACCGGCCTGAACCGGGTCCGGCAGGGCCTGGCCGATATCTTCCGCCGGATGGCTGCCCATCGCAACAGCGAGGTAGTGATCGCCAACGGCGGCAGCGGCTACCGCTTCAACGGCGAAGGCAACCAGGTGAGCTACCGCTGCGACGCCAGACGGGTAACCACCATCAACTTCGACCGGAACAAGGTCCGGGGCATGGCCACTGAACTGGGCCGAAAGGCCGACGAGGTGTCCGCCAGGCTGGACCAGTGCCTGGTCAACACCACTGTGGACTATACCCTCCCCTTTGAGATGAACGACAGCTTCGACACGATCTTATCAGACTTCATCCAGCGGCAGTCCACATAAGGCCCCTCTCGGGCGCGGCGGGCATGGCGGAATGGAGGAACTGTGACGGCCGGTTCAGGTGCGGATGAATGATGATGCCGCACACAGCGAAGAACATATCGGAGCGCATTTATCAAAATGCCAACTAAGAAGAAATGACAGCCGCTTCTCTCCCTGCTCTGCGCAAATACGTGATTGCCCTCTTCCCCATACGCAAAATAGAAAACCGCCCTTACGTTTCTCCCCTCTGAAATTTGGTCCTTGGACCAGCATACAACAAGTCGCCAAGTCCGGGTGAACGTGGTCCCCCTCGGGGCGCCGTCCAGCCCGGAGGAGGCGGATAAGGGTCTAAGCGGTTTTGAAATTTCGCCATGCCCACCGCGCCCGGGGGGCAAAAGGATGAGCGGCAGGCTGGAGCCTGCCGCTCATGGTACAAATATCAGGAATGTTGGCCGCCACCAGGATGTCATTCATGGGCACATCCAGCAGGGTACTCAAAGCGTATAGGTTGTCCACTGTGGGCAGGCTCTGACCCCGCTGCCACTTGTAGATGGCCTGGGGCTCCTCGAAGCCGAAGAATTGCTGGAGGTCTCGGACGGAAAGACCCTTGCTCTGCCGCAGCCGGCGGATGTTGGCCCCTGTAGCGGGAAGGTCAATGACAGGGAACGAGTTGAAATACATTACAATCGCCTCCATTCTGTGAAGTGTAGAGTAGCAGATTGAGGGCGAAATAACAAGATGCTTTGCGGATTTGTAACAAAAACGTTAGAAAGGAGGGCTTCCGATGGCGCAGCTGGTGCCGCTGAACAAGCGCAGTAAAAAGGCACAGAGGGAGTATCACGCCAAACAGCGTGGCTCCTGGTACGGGCTCAGCCCGGTCACACGCACTGTGCCCAGCGGAAAGATATATGACCGAACCCGAGCTAAACGAGCGGCTCGCGGCGCTCTGGGAGAATTCTGAGAAAAACCCAAGCTGCCGGCGCTGGACCGGACGGCGGTACCGCCGCAGAAAGGGGCAGGAGAAGTCAGACCGTCTGCTGGCCATCATCCAGACCGCACGCTATGGCCCTCACCGGGGCTATGTGGACTGGGATTTTGAGGGAAAGACCCTCCTGCACACAGGCAAGTACATCAAATATCCCAAGAACAGCAAGTGTCAACGCTGGCTCAAGCGGGTGAGCAGTAAAAAGGTGCGGGCTTACCCGTATCTCCCTCAAAAGGGAAACGGCTACCGTAAGGTGTTCGACTACTGGTGGTCGCTGTATTAAAGAAAATCCCGCCGGTTTCTACCAGCGGGAGTCCCTATGCAGCAAATCAATAATAATTCATACAAGAGGAACGGATTTTCGGCCAACGATCTGCCGGTCTTATCCGTTCATACAGCTTCGGCTTTTCAAGCAATGCCTAATCAGACTCCATCGCTATGCCATGAATAATTTCCATATCCTTCGCAGTGATATCCAAATGGCACCGCATTTCCCGCACCGCCTGAGCTGCATTCTTAGTTTGGAAGCAGGCAAGAATCCGCTCATGGGGCTCTTCTGCGTTTTGGTATACACGGCTGTTCATAAAGGAACTGTTCCGATACTTACGAAAGCTCTCCAAAAGCTGCTGATTAATATTAATCAGCAGTTGATTATCTGTATATTCAATTATTTTCGTGTGAAACATTTCGTCCAGCCGAACCAATCCTGAAACGTCCTTGTCCAGATTAGCCTGCTTGAATTTCAGGTGAATGCCCTCCAGCTCCTGTATCTGCTGGTCAGTTGCCCGCTCCACGGAGAGCCGGACAGACAGCGTCTCGATAGCTTGGCGGACCTCCATAAAATCATAAAACTTAGCGTCCTCCACATCATACCAGTTGCTGTTTCTGACGCGAAAATCTGCCACAAAAGAACCTTTTCCCGGACGCATTTCAACATATTCCATCGCCTGAAGGACCCGGAGCGCCTCCCGCACACTGGTTCGGCTCACCTTCAGGGTGCTGCAGAGCTCCGCCTCCGTTGGCATTTTCTCCCCGATTTTGTATTCTCCGGATTCAATCATCTCCTGCAGAGCGGTAACCACCGCATCTGTAATGGAAACGCGCTGTATTTCCTTCATGTTCCAGTCCTCTTTTAATTTTGGGAATGGTTTTCTTTGCAGCCCAAAATATTCATACTTTTTCAAGATTATACCATATCTTTTCCCATAATGCACTATAGAAATTGCACAAATATAGCGCGTTTTGCAAAGGGCACCGTGAACCAGTCCACGGTGCCCTCCATAAGGCAAGGAGTGTTCGGGCTGCACCTGCTGTGATCAGAATGCTTGCGAATGTTCCCAGCTCCCCGGCGGAAACAGCCAAACCGAGCGTTTTTTCTCCGCATTTACCATGGAACCGGGGCCGGCCCCCCGGCTTTCTGCCTGGGTGGCAGCTAGCTTAATCCTTCCCTGCCGTTTTCTCTGGCTTTGCCAGCAGAAAAATAGTCGCAACAATGCAGGCAAAGCCCAGCAGATCCGCCGGAGAGAAGCGTGTCCTCAGCCAAAGAGATGCAAGGACTGCCGCAGTAACCGGCTCTGATGCCGCCATCATAGAGGTCCGAACCGGACCAATGCTGGCCATTCCTCGCATAATCAGCGAAAAGGACAGCACTGTTCCCAGCACGATCCCCGCCACGGCAGCCCAGCCGAGGGGTGGGAGCGCCGCCGCTCTCTCCCAGGGTCGGCTCAATACGGCCAAAATCAGTCCGCCCAGCAGCATTCCCGGCCCAATGATCACCTGCTGCCCCCAGCGGGTCAGCAGGTCGCCGGACAGCACCATATAGAGCGCCACTGCCACCGCCGAGGTCAGGCCCCACAGCAGCCCCTGCGGGACCAGGATCAGCTGGCGGGGATTCCCTCCAGTGGCCAGCAGCCAGGTCCCCAGAACGGCCAGCACCAGAGAGACCCCCTCCCCCACTCCAGGCAGGCGGCGGGCTGCGGCGCAGACGGCCAGCATAATCAGCACCAGGCTCACATTCTGGAGCACAGTGGCTGTGGCCGCATTGGTCCAGGAGATAGCGTTAAGGTAGGCGGACTGGCACAGCATCAGACCGATGCCCACGCACAGCAGCCGGAGCAGCTCGCCCGGCTGGCCGGCCAGCCGGACCAGCTCCCGGCGTTGCCGGGGCAAGGCGGTGAACGTCAGAACAGCCCCGGAGGCCAGCAGCCGGATACAGGCCGCCCAGAGAGGGTCCACCGTCCAGCCGGTAAAGAGGTACTGGCTGCATATCCCGCTCAAACCGCCACAGATCCCTCCGGCCACGGCAAATACCACACCCCAGGCCTGCTTTGACAGGCTTGTCTTCCTTCTCATTGCAGCGCAATCAGATATTTAAAGGCCTCGTGGCGGCGCAGACTGTCATAGGCCTTGCCGATCTGCTCCAGGGGCACAGGGCGGTCTGTGTCATACCACAGCTCCGCCCGCAACCGGCCCTGGAGCACCATGGCCTGAACCTCCCCGTTGCTCTCCTCCTCGTCGTAGCCTCCGGCATAGACCTGAAAGCTGCCGGCGGCCTGAAATGGATTCAGCGCATAGCTTTTTCGGTCGTTCCAGCCGTAGACGCCCAGGGTCCCGCCCCCCTTCAGCAGGGGGAGCAGCTGGTTGACCGTGCCGCCTCCTCCCACGCCGTCCAGAAGCAGGTCGAAGGGCTGTCCGTCCTCGTCCCGGAGCCGCTGGACGAGCCGCTCCTCCTTATAGTCATAGTAGGCCTGAATGGGAAGCTGCGAAAACGCCTCCTGCTTCGTCCGGCTGCCCACCACCGTGACTTGAGCGCCCAAATTGCAGGCGTGGACCGCAAAGGACAATGCGTTAGCTCCCGACCCCACCAGCAGCATCCGCCTGCCGGGCCCTACGCCCAGGCGTCTGCTGTAGGACAGGGTCTCCCGCCAGGTAATCAGCATGGGGGCGGTGCGCTCGTCAATGGCGGGGTGGATCACTTGGTTGACCCGGTTCCGCTCCCACTCGCTCCGGGGAACCCCGTCCCGCATCATCTGCCAGTGATCCCTTGCCACACCGTACTCCGCAAAGCCTCCCCAGTGAGAGGCCAGGCCCGGCTGGACCCCGGCGGGACAGCCCACCCGGCTTATCAGATCTCCCACGCGCAGATTGCGCACCCGGCTTCCAACCTCCTCCACCCTTCCCACGCTCTCATGGCCCAGGATGGTGGGAAAGGACACGGGAGAAGGGTGCTTCCCGTCCATCAGGTGGAGATCCGTACCGGCGCAGGTGGCCCCACAGCACATCCTGCACAGGGCGTCGTAGGGCCCCAGCTTCGGCATGGGAACCTCCCACAGCTCCAGCCTGCCGGCCTGGGAAACAACTGCCGCTTTCATAAGCTCCCCCTCCTCTCCGGCATTACCATGCGGTCCAGCCGCCGTCCACGATCATATTGGAGCCGGTCATGTATCTGGAGGCGTCCGACGCCAGGAAAATCAGCGCGCCGTTGTACTCGTCCGCCCGGGCCATCCGGCCGATGGGCATCCGCGCGCAGTAGTTGGCCTGAAAATACTGGTCCTGGGTCTCTCTCCACACACCGGAGGGCGTCAGCGTATTGACCCGGACGCCCTGCTTCCCCCAGTAGGTGGCCAGATACCGGGTCAGGTTGTAAATGCCCGATTTGGCGGCAGAGTAGGCCACAGGCTTGATAAAGGGGATTCCCGTCATCTCTTTTTTATAGGCATATATGTCCTGCACAGGGGAAACCATACCATAGATGGAGCCCACGTTGATGATGGAGCCACCCCTGCCGGCCCGGACCATCCGCGCGCCCACTGCCTGACAGGCCAGAAACGTCCCCACCAGGTTGACGTCCACCACCTCCCGGAAGACCTCCTCCGGGAAGTTTTCAAACGGCCCGGACACCTCCGGCGGGGCGGAGGGCTGGGTGTCGATACCCGCGTTATTCACCAGCACATCGGGTGCAGCGCCCCATGCGGCCTCCATGTCATCCAGGGCCGCATTCAGGGTCTCCTTCCTGGTAATATCTGTCACATAGAACCGCAGGTCCGGGTCGTTCAGCGCCCCGTCGCCGAAGGTTTTGGCGATCCGCTCATCGGTCACTGTCCTGGCCCAGACTGCAACCCGGGCACCCCGACTGCGCAGCTCCTTGACAAACTCCGCGCCGATCTGCCCCAGGCCGCCGCTGACGATACAGATTTTTCCCTTTACGCTGAACAGCTTGTCTTCCATACTTAATCATCTCCCAATTTCCAGGACGGTTTACGTCCCGGTCTTGTAGTTGGCGCGGTAAAATTCAATCCATTGGGCAATCTGCGCCTTGTCCCCTTCGCCCACTGGGTTGTGGGGGTGGGTGAAGGCGCCGTCCATCACGCCCATCTGGCGCAGGGCCTCCTTGCGCCAGATATTGGGGCTCATCCAGCTGTCGCTGAACCGGTTCAGCTCGTTCATCCGGTCCACCACGCCGCAGTGCTCCTTACAAGCCTCCCAGTCCCGCCTGCAGGCCGCAGCCCAGGCGGCGGCCATCACCCGTGGAAAGGGGTTGGCCAGCGAGGGGACCAGTCCGGAGGCCCCCTGAGACAGCCCCTGCCAGCACAGCCGCTCGTCCCCCACATATATGCGGACCTGTCCGCTGTACTTTTCCAGCAGCAGCTTGAGATAGGCCGGGTCCCCGCTGGTATCCTTCACGCCGCACAGGTTGTCCAGCTGGCAGACCACATCCAGCACCTCCTCACCCACGCTGCACCCCACCACGGCGGGGATGTTATACAGCATAACGGGCAGCTGGGCGGTGTTTGCCACCCTCTCTAAAAAGTTGATCTGCTCCTTTGGGCTGGTGGTGGGGAAGTAGTAGGGCAGGGTGGTCACCAGTGCGTCCGCTCCGGCGTCCCGGGCGGCCCTGGCGTTGTCCAGGACCAGCCGGGTTCCGCAGTCGCTGATTCCGGCCAGAACAGGCACTCTCCCCTTTGCGGCGGACACAATGGTTTTCAGATTTTCGATCCGCTCCGCCGGGGTGAACCGGGCAAACTCCCCAGTGGTGCCGTTGGCAAAAATGGCGTCTACGCCGCCTTCCACCACATAGTCCGTCAGACCGGCCAGCTGGCTCTGGATGGGCCGCTCCTCCTGGTCGATGGGGGTCAGAAGGGGGACAATCACGCCTTTGATTTCCTTCATGGCAAATAACTCCTTTCGCCTCAGTCCCCGGTGTCCCGGGCCTCCTGCTCGATGGCCGCAGCCTCGGCAATCATATCGCTGCGGCTCTTCCTGTTTTTGGCCTGCTTGCGCAGATTGGAGAAGAGCGTGCCGGCAATGATGACAATAAAGAGGATGGAGATGGGCCGGGTAAAGAGGATGCTGTAATTGCCGCCGGAGATCAAAAGGGCTCTGGACAGATTCTGCTCCACTGTCGGCCCCAGGATGATACCCAGCAGCACCGGTGCAACCGGATAGTCCGCCTTGGCCATAAAGTATCCCGCAATACCGGCCACAACGGTGGTGATCACGTCGAACACGTTGTTGCGCATGGCGAAGGATCCGGTGAGGGCCAGCACGAAAATGATGGCCGCAATCATGTTCTTGGGCAGGGAGAGCACCTTGGCAAACATTCGGGCGCACAGCAGACCAAAAATCAGGATGCACAGGTTGGAGGTGATGGTGGCGGCAAAGACCGCGTAGATGGTCTCGGGATTGTCCCGGAACAGCAGCGGACCGGGGGTGAGCCCCAGCACCATCAGGCCGCCCAGCAGCACGGCGGTTCCCGCCTCGCCGGGGATGCCCAAGGTGAACATGGGAATCAGGGCCCCGTTGACACAGGCGTTGTTGCCCGACTCGGGTGCGGCGATGCCCTCAATGGCCCCTTTGCCAAATTCCTCGGGGGTCTTGCTGGAACGCTTGGCCTCGCCATAGGAAAGGAAGGCGGCAATATCGGTGCCTGTGCCGGGAACCGCGCCCACAAAGGTGCCGATAAAGGCGGACTTGACCACGTGGGGCAGAATTTTGATAAAATCCTTGACGGATATTCCAATCCGGGTGATGGCCAGCTGCTTGATCTGGGGCTGGTCATACTCCTCCACGCTGTTCAGGGCCTGAGCCATGGCAAACAGGCCGATGAGCACCGCCTGGAGGGACACGCCGCTGAGCAGGTTGATGGAGCCGAAGGTGAAGCGCATACTGCCGCTGATGGGGTCGATGCCGATGGTGGCCAGCATCAGGCCCAGCAGTCCGGCCAGATAGCCCTTCATCAGAGACTTGCCGGACACAAAGCTGATCATGGTCAGGCCGTAGACGGCCAGCCAGATGTACTCCGGCGCGCCGAAGCGCAGGGCAATTTTGGCAATCACAGGGGACAGGAAGGTCAGCACCAGCGCGCCGATCAGCCCGCCCATGGCGGAGGCGATGGTGGCTGTGGCCAGCGCGCGGCCCGCCTCGCCCCGCTTGGCCATGGGGTAGCCGTCAATGAGGGTGGCGCCCGCCGCCGGAGTGCCGGGGGTGCGCAGCAGAATGGCGGAGATGGAGCCGCCGTAGATGGCGCCGGCGAAGATGCCGATCAGCAGGGACAGACCCACGTTGGCGGGGAGGGAGTAGGTAAAGGGGAGCAGCAGGGTCATGCCCATGGTGCCGGTCAGGCCGGGCAGGGAGCCGATGACCACGCCGGCGATCACGCCCACCATCAGATACAGCCAGCCGCCGCTCTGAACCATGTTGACCAGGCCGTCAATCAGTAAGCTCATCGTATCCTACCCCCTATCCCAAAAAGGCCAGCAGGCCCTCTGGCAGGGGGACCCGCAGCAGATTGTGGAAGCAATAATAGGTCACCAGGGTGGTGGCCACGGGCAGAACCAGATAGATCCACAGTCCCTTGGTGTGGAACAGCCTGAGCAGGCACACCATCAGCACGATAGAGCATACGATATAGCCCACAGGCTTCAGCAGCGCGCTGTAGAGGATGATCAGGGCGATGGCGCACAGCACCTCTTTTGGGTTGGCCACCACAACATGGGTGGTAACCCTGCCCCGGAGGGCGTTCATCAGCTGCACCGTGGCCACCAGACACATCAGCACAGCGATGATTCTGGGCCAGACATCGGGATTCAGAGAGGCGTCGGCGGTGGGCTTGAACGAGGCGCTGGCAACAAATACAAAGATGGCCAGCGCGTAGACCAGCAGGGAAACGATAATATCAACCCAATTTTTCCCTTTTTTAGCGTCCATTGCGTTTCTCCTTTCCGCAGATAATCGAGGGGGCCCCCGCCCCCGCCGCCCCTTCCACGCGGGGCGGCAGAGGGCAAGGAGCCCTGTTGTTCACTGGAAATTACTGAGACAGGCCCAGCAGCTCGCACACGGACTTCATATCGGCGGCAGTGGCGTCACACAGCTGCTGATACTCGGTTGTGGGCAGATAGGCGATGCCCAGACCCATATTTGCCATAGCCTCCACAAAGCTGGGCTCCTCGGCCATCTTGCCAAAGGCCTCGTCCAGGGCCGCCACCACGGCGGGGTCCATGCCGGCGGGGCCGCCGATGCCACGGAAAGTGGACAGGGTGATGTCATAGCCCTCGTCCTTCATGGTGGGCACATCCTTGCTGAAGATCTTCATGGGCTCGTCGGAGAAGGTGGCCAGGACCCGGATATCGCCGGAGGCCTCCAGGGCGGCCTCCTCCGCGCCGGAGAAGGTGACGGCGTCGATGTCGCCGCCCATCAGAGCCGCGTTGCCGGTGGAGGAGCCGTCGTAGGGGACATAGGTGACCTCGATGCCCGCCGCGTCAGCGAACAGGCCGCCGGCCAGGTGCCACAAAAAGCCGGTGCCGGAGTGGCCGACCTTCAGCCCGCCGGGGTTGTTTTTGGCGTATTCCACCACGTCAGCCACAGACTGGAAGTCAGAGCTGGCGGAGACGGCCAGGGCGGCGGGGTCGGAGTTGATGTTGCAGATCTGGGTAAAATCGCTGAAGTCGAAGGTGTATACCCCCTGCTCCTTCAGGAAGGAGAGCTCCACAGGGAGCAGCGCCAGGGTGTAGCCGTCGGGCTTGGCGGACATCAGCTGTGCCAGACCAACCGCGCCGGAGCCGCCGGTGATATTTTCCACGTTGATCTTCACGCCCAGATACTTCTCGGCGTTCTCCACCAGCTTTCTGGCCACGTTGTCCGTGCCGCCGCCGGCGGACCAGGGCACGATCATGGTGATGTCGTGGTCAAAGGTGACAGTGCTGGAGGTATCGCCCCCGGGGTTGGACGCGGAGGTGTTGGGGGTGCTGGAGCTGCCGGGGGTGCTGCTGCTTGTGCCGGGATCCTTGCTGCCGCAGGCGGCAAGGGAGAGGACCATTGCAGCGGCCATCAGGAATGAAATTGCTTTTTTCATGTTCTTTTCCTCCAATTTTTTTATTTTATGCCTTATGGACATACGCAGGTTTTACAGCTTCCCGATCTCCTTCAGGATGCCCAGGGTGACCTTCATCTCCTCATCAGTGGCAGGGGCCAGCGGGCTGCGGGCGGGACCGAGCTTGATCCCGGTGACCGCCTCAATGGCGGGACGCAGGATGGAGTTGGGCAGGATGCGGCCGTTCTGGCCGGTGGACTTGCAGAAGCGGTAGATGGGCACGAACAGCTCCTTGGCCTTCTCATTGTCGCCCTCGGCAAAGGCCTTGAAGATGGCCCGGACCTCGTGGCCGAAGATGTGAGAGCCGCCGGAGACAAGGCCCATGGCGCCCTGCACGATGGTGGGCAGGAGCATCACGTCGTCGCCGTTGTAGACAGCGAACTCGGGATCCACGTCCCGGGTGGCCAGGAAGAAGTCGGTCACCTGGGTGGGATTGATGCCGGCCTCGTCCTTGATGCCGATGATGCTCGGGAAAGCGGCCAGCCGGCGGACGGTCTCCGCCTCCAGATTGACGCCCACAAAGATGGGGATGTTGTAGAGCATGATGTTGGCCTTGGTGCTCTCAGCCAGGGCCTTGAAGTGGAGGTACAGCCCCTCCTGGGTGGGCTTGTTGTAGAAGGGACACACCACCAGGCAGGTCTCAATGCCCAGCTCCACGGCCTTGTTCGTCAGAGAGATGGTCTCCTTGGTGGAGGCGCAGCCGGTGCCGGCGATCACAGGCTTGCGGCCGGCGGCAGCCTTTACGGCGGTCTCCATCAGCTTCACCCGCTCGTCAAAGGTGAGCAGGCTGGCCTCGCCGGTGGTGCCGGTGACAATCAGAGAGTCGCACAGCTCCTCCTTGATCAGATACTCAATGAGCTCGGCATACCTGCCATAATCCACGTCCTCATTGGCGTCAAAGGGGGTGATGAGGGGAAGCAGGATCTGACCATACTTTTCTACAAAGTGATTCATAATGTTAGCCTCCAATATGTATGTTAATGGATTTTTGCGACAAAATTAAGCCTTCCCCACTCAGGGGGCGAAAGCGGCCCGGATGGCGCTCTTTTCCTCCTCGGGCAGATAGGTGATGGGGCTGCGGCAGTAGCCGCAGTCGCGGCCCAGGCACTTCAGGGCGTACTTCATCCGGATGGGGAACTGGTTTCCGCCCAGGCACTGCCACTTGTGATAGAGTGACTGCTGGATTGCCAGACCCCGCTTGTGGTCGCCGCTCTGGGCGCAGTTCCACATCTCCACAGACTCCTGGGGGAAGACGGACAGGATGGCCGAGATGGCGCCCTTTGCCCCCAGATCAAAGCAGGAGTAAATCATATCGTCTGTGGCTGCATAGACCCGGCCCTGGTCTCCGACCTCCATCAGGTCAGCATAGAGGGATTGGATCCCGCCCACGCTCTGCTTGATGCCCATCACATACTCGGTCTCGTTGAGCAGGCGGTGAAACAGATCGGGATAAATGGTATTTTGGGGAATAACGTTATAAATGATAATGGGCAGCTGGACCTCTTTGGAGATGGTGCTGTAGAAATCAAACATCCCCTCCGGGTTGGGGACCAGCACATTGTAGGCTGTAGGCGTCACCATGATGGCCTCGGCTCCGGCCTCCTTCGCCGCGAGACCGGCCCAGACTGCGTCGCGGGTGCAGGTACGCATAATACCGCACACCAGCGTCTGATCCGGCGTGAGGTACTCTTTGGCAATTTGGATCATCTGCTGAAGCTCCTCGTCCCGCAGCGTTGGTCCTTCGCCGGTGCTGCCGCCCACGCTCAAGCCATGGGCGCCCGCCTTCATACACAGCTCCATCTCCCGGCGCAGACGGCTCTCATCGATGTTCCCTTCTGCGTCAAATGGAGTGACGATTGGGGGAATAATTCCCTCATATTTTTCTGCCATATTTCCAATCCTCCTTTTTCTTCATCTTTGGATTTCCATCGGCCATCATATCTTGTATGATGTCATATAGTATGATATTATAATACCAGGTATCTGTCAATAGTTTGGAAATCCACTTTTAAATTTATACTTTTTTGACATTATTTCACCTTCTATTTTGTATGTTTTGCACAAAACAGAGCCGGCACATGCGATATCGCCGTCGTGGGCAGTCAGCTGTTCCCTGCCCACAGTACCACTGCGATACGCTGCCTGCCGCTCTGTCCGACTGTTTCTTCAAAGAAATACAGGCGCGGATTGTCCACTCCTTATAAACTGCAAAAAGCTATGCCAGCATCAGTTTCTGCATTCCGATGATGGCATAGCCTTTTCTGTTTTATTCGTCCTGTGTTCCGAACCAGTCCATAAAGAGGTAGCAGAACATTCTTACGGTGTTCAGGTGCTCCTCGACCGGCACATACCCGTTAATGGCATGGGCCAAAAGGCCGCTACCTGACCCGCAGAGTATGGTGGGCGTATCCGCGAAGTTGGTCAGACCTGCTGCCGCATGATATTAAAGAGGTTGCTGCCTGCAAAAACTTGTCGGACAGCACACAGGATACGGCAAAGCTCAGGATAATTCCCTGGAATTCTGAGGAAATCAGGATGATTGTCTTTCCTTCACGGCGAAGATTTTCAATAGTGGTATAGATTTCAGTCTTTGCGCCTACATCAACGCCGCGTGTCGGCCCGTCCAAAATCAAATGGTGAAGCTCACTGTCCGGTCACAGCACGCTCTGGTCCCGTCCCGGAAGGTGACAATAGAGTCCGTCAGCTCCAGGATCTCATCCAGCCTGTGGGAGATATAGATGACAGATACGCCCTGCGCTCTCAGGCTTCGAATCAGATTCAGCAGAATTTCTGTACCGCTCTTGCCCAGCACAACAGAGGGTTTGTCAAAGACAATGATTTTGGAGCGATTCTTCAGCGCCTTGGCGATTTCCACAAACTGTTGCTGGGCAATTTTCAGCTTGACTGCTGGCTCATCTGGGTCGATATCTGAGTTGAGAAGAACCAGCAGACGGCGGGTCTCCTGCCGCACGGCTTTCCAGTTTACCAGTACGCTGCATGGGATCAGCTCCCAGGAAAACATTTTCCGCCCAATTTCCTGGCTGGAAAATGTCAAGGGTTAAATGCAGAAAAATCTAAAATTGTTTTTTGTGCATTATTTACAAAAGCAGTTCTACCCCTTCAATCCCTGCCCCCTGGGCAAGCTCCAGCAGTACCCGCCCAGCACACCTTCCCCCAAGGATGC
>JAAVYL010000152.1 GCA_022791075.1 Lawsonibacter sp.
CCTCGTCAAGACCGCTGAGGGCGCCATGCAGGAGGTCCAGGACATGCTCAACCGCATGGTCACCCTGGCCACCCAGTCCGCCAACGGCACCTATGACAACGAGGTGGACCGCGCCAACCTCCAGAAAGAGGTTGACCAGCTCAACGAGGAAATTAACCGTATCGCCGACAGCGCCAACTTCAACGGCATCAAGCTGATGGACGGCTCCCTGGAGGGCGACACTGTTTCCTACACCACCCGCACCGGCTCTTCCAAGGACTTGCTTCTGATAGATAATACTAATGGTGCTGTTAATGGCTCGACTATTGGTGGCATTGGAACCAGTACGTTTGTTCACCAGGACGCTCAGGCCCCCAGCCTGACCGAGTTCACTCTGGACCTGGAGGGCATCGAGTTTGCCGGCAGCACAGGTGGTGCCAACGCAGTCACTTTCACGCTTGGTACGACTAACGGCACTGCCGCAACTTTCGGCGTGTCACTGGGCAGTGCCGGCAGTTTTGATGGTAAGGATATTGCCAAGCTGATTTATGATGGGATGAAGGATGATAAATTCCAGACGACCGTTAATGGTGTGACCTTCAATGTGAAGCTGGACGGCGCCAAGCTGACCTTTACAATGGACGAAGATGCTGCGTCTTCCATTACCTCTGCAGTCACCTTCTCCGGCAACTTCTCCGTCGGTGTTACCAGTGGTGGTGATCTTACCCATGTTCCGGGCAGCAGCCTGATTTACGGCACTGTGGACATCAAGGAGGGCAAGGTGGCCAGCACCACCAAGTATGCCAGCACGGTTGTCGATGGTCTTGCAGGTGGTACACTTGATAAAGATTCCCCTTTGACCTTTAACTGGTTCACCGATGGTAAGGGCATCAAGCTGGGCGACGAGACCTATGTATTTGCTTTGACCGATGAGACCAAGAACGCCAAGTATGGCGAGGGCATCAAGGTAATTGATCTGACTGATCTGGTAGATCCCGATGCAGTGCCTCCCGCCCTCAAGAAGGATGCCGTTGGCGGCACTGAGCAGCAGACCTTGAGCGAGGTGGCGGCTCGGCTCACTCAGGCCGCGAAGGACAATGAGATGTGGGAGGTTGGCGCAACAGCTGATGCTGACACAACAGCGGGCGCTAAGCCTGACGGCACTACGCAGGTCATAATTGCTCTGCGTGAGAAGGCCACCTATGATGGCGACGCCGACCTGACCACCATCAGCCAGATCCAGAAGCAGGTCCAGTTCTTCGACAAGGTCACCGTGGACGAGAACGTGACCAAGGGCAAGGGCAGCCCCCTGACCCTCCAGATTGGCGACACCAGCGAGAGCTTCAACCAGCTGAGGGTCTCCATCGGTGACATCCACGCTTCCGCTCTGGGCGTTGACAAGCTCAACATCGGCACTCAGACCGGCGCTCAGGAGGCCATTGACACCATCAAGAACGCCATCAACCAGATTTCTGGCATCCGCGGCACTCTGGGCGCCACCCAGAACCGTCTGGAGCACACCCAGAACAACCTGTCCGTGATGGCCGAGAACATCCAGGACGCTGAGAGCTCCATCCGCGATACCGACATCGCCGAGGAGATGATGGCCTACACCAAGAACAACATC
>JAAVYL010000101.1 GCA_022791075.1 Lawsonibacter sp.
CTGCTCCATGTCCAGCTTGAGGCGGCGAGCCTCCTCCCGCTCCCGCTCCATCTCCTGCCGCTGCTGGTCCAATCGGGTGAGCACATCCTCGAACCGGACGTTCTCCGCGTCCAGCCGGGCAGCGGCCTTTTCGATGATATACTCGGGCAGGCCCAGCCGCCGGGAGATGGCAAAGGCGTTGGATTTTCCCGGGATGCCCAGCACCAGCCGGTAGGTGGGAGCCAAGGTCTCCACATTGAACTCACAGGATGCGTTCTCCACACCGGGGGTGGTCATGGCGTAGACCTTCAGCTCAGCGTAGTGGGTGGTGGCGGCGACCTGCGCCCCGATGCCCCGGGCGGATTCGATGATGGCCGCCGCCAGGGCGGCCCCCTCAACCGGGTCGGTACCCGCCCCCAGCTCATCAAAGAGGATGAGGGTGTCCCCGTCCGCCTCGTCCAGGATGCCCACAATGTTGGTCATATGGGAGGAGAAGGTGGACAGAGACTGAGCGATGGACTGCTCGTCGCCGATGTCGGCCAGCACCCGGGAGAAGACCCGGACCGTGGAATCGTCCTTGGCCGGAATATGCAGGCCGCACTGGGCCATCAGGGTGATGAGGCCCAAGGTCTTCAGGGTGACCGTTTTGCCCCCGGTGTTGGGACCGGTGATCACCAGGGTGTCGAACCGCTCCCCCAGCTCCAGGTCGTTGGGAACGGCCTTTTTCATGTCCAGGAGGGGGTGCCGGGCCCCCCGCAGGTGGATATACTTGTCAGACAGTTTCGGCTCGGTACACTCCAGCTTGAGGGACAGCTTGGCCCGGGCAAAAATGGCGTCCAGCCAGATGAGGAGCTGATAGTTCTCCGAAATATCCGTCTTGTGAGCTGCACACTGGGCGGACAGCTCCGCCAGGATCCGCTCGATCTCCTTTTTCTCCTGAGCCAGCAGCTCCCGCAGCTCATTGTTGGCCTTCACCACCCCCATAGGCTCGATGAAGAAGGTGGACCCGGAGGAGGACACGTCGTGGACTAGGCCAGGAATGGCGTTTTTGTGCTCTGACTTCACCGGCACCACATACCGGTCGGAACGGATTGTGATGATGGACTCCTGCAAATACTTGGACTGGTTGGAGGAGATCAGCTTTTGCAGAATGTCCCGGACCTTGGACTCCGTGGCCCGCATATGCCGGCGGATGGAGGCCAGCTCCGGACTGGCGGAGTCGGCCAGCTCATCCTCCCCCACAATGGAGTTGGTGATGGTGTCCTCCAGAAAACGGTTGGGGGTGAGGGCCCGGAAGAGGTGGGAGATGGGTGTCTTCTCCTCCCCTGCCCCGTAGTCAGAGGCCGTCCGCGCCGCCCGGAGGACGGCAGCGATCTCCAATAACTCCCGGGTGTTCAGGCTGCCCCCCATGTCCGCCCGCTGGAGGCTGGCGGACACCGGCTTGATTCCCGCAAAGCCGGGGGTCCCCCGGAGGACCAGCAGCTTCACCGCCGCTGTAGTCTCCGTCTGGGCGCGCCTTACATCGTCAATGTCATCCATGGGCCGCAGCTCCAGCGCCCGCTCCCGGCCCTCCTCTGTCACGGCGCACCCGGACAGCAGCTCCAAAACCTTGGGCAGCTCCAGAGTGGCCATGGATTTTTCAAATAATTCGCTCATAAAGTTCTCCTTCAAGCTTTTCTTGCTCTTACCAGCAGCATCATCGGGCGGCGCAGCTCATCCTTCATCCCGGGAAGATCCATCATCTCCTCAGGCGGCTCCGCCTCCTCCACTGCCTCAAGGGTAAACCCGCTGTTCAGCAGTCCCATCAATATCTGTGTCAAGGTGTGGTGCTGCTTCATCACCTCACACCCCAAAAAATGCGTCCTCCGCTCTCCAGGTATCAGGTAGTCATCCACCGGCCAGCATCTTGGCCGCCCGTCCTCCCCATAGAGCCAGTCCTGACCCACCCCGGCGGTAAATATCGGATGCTCCATATTCAGGAGAAAAATCCCGTCCGGCGTCAAGGTCCGGTATACTTTCTGAAAAATCTGCCCGATATCTTCAATATAGTGCAGGGCCAGATTGGAGACAACGCAGTCCCAGGTATTTTCCGGATACTCATATTCCTCGATCCCACAGACACGGTACTCAATTTCATCCGCTGTATTGCGCTTTCTCGCCTCTTCAATCATCCTTTCACTTAAGTCTATTCCCAACACACGCACGGCCCCTTGCTCCGCCGAAAACCGGCAATGCCAGCCATACCCGCACCCCAAGTCAAGAACTGACTTGCCTTGAAGCGCCGGAAACATCGGCTTCAGCTGATGCCACTCTCCTGCAGCCAGCAACCCCTCTTTACTTCGTGCCATCTGGGCGTATTGATTAAAAAACGCCTCATTGTCATATTCATTATACATAGTCATTGACACTCCAAGCTCTGCATTTCGCCAAAGTGGACCCTCCCCGATTTTATCCGTATAAGCTTTCCGGGTGCACCGGCATCCGACACGGATATCACAGCGGATTTCATAAAGGCTCCTTTTCCTGGCTCTCTGCCCTCCACTCCGCCATGAGGGGGCGGAACCGCTCCGGGACCTCCTCCGGACACAGCGAGTCGTGGACGGCACAGGTACCTGCCGCCTGGGCGGTCTGGTAGTACCACCGCTTGTAATCCAGCATGAGCAGGGTCTGCTCCAGCTGCCTTTGCTGGTCCAGCACCGACTGGCGCTGCTTTTCGATCAGGTCCAGCCGCTGGTCGATGGTGGCGTCTCCCTGGCGGGACCAGTCCATAAAGGTGCGGATCTCCCTCAGGGGCATCCCCGCCTTCTTCAGGCAGCCCAGCATCCGCAGCCACTCCATATCCTCATCCTTGAACATGCGGATGCCCCCGCTGGACCGCTCCACAAAGGGCAGCAGCCCCTCCTTGTCGTAATACCGCAGGGTGGATGGAGCCACATTCAGCTTCTGGGCCATCTCTCCAATGGTGTAAAACATAAAATTCCCCCAAAAGGCCTTGACATAAAGTTCACTTTAAGTTGTATAATCTTTTTATACTTACAGAGCTATTATAACGCCTCAGCTCACATCCGTCAATGGAAAGGAAGATTTTATGATTTACAAGCAATTCCAGGACTTAAAGCTGTCTGCGCTGGGCTTCGGCTGTATGCGTTTTCCCACTTTGGACGGCAGCGATGCCAAAATTAATGAAGAGGAGGCCGCCCGAATGGTGGCCCGGGCCATGGAGGGGGGTGTCAACTATTACGATACCGCCTGGCGCTATCACGGCGGAAGCTCTGAAGCTGTGATGGGAAAAATTCTGAAACAGTATCCCCGCAGCAGCTTTCACCTGGCCACCAAATTCCCCGGCTATGATCTGTCCAACATGGCCAAGGTGGAGAAAATTTTCGACAAACAGCTGGAGCGGTGCCAGACAGACTATTTTGACTTCTATCTCTTTCACAATGTCTGTGAGGCGAATATTGACGCATATCTGGATCCGCAGTTCCACGTGCTGGAGTCCCTTATAGCCCGGAAAAAAGCGGGGCAAATCCGCCACCTGGGGTTCTCCACCCACGGCAGTCTGGATACTGTCACGCGCTTTCTGGAGGCCTGCGGCCAGGATATGGAGTTCGGTCAGATTCAGTTGAACTGGCTGGACTGGAACTTCCAGAACGCCAGGCTCAAGGTGGAGCTTCTGGACCGGTGGAGCATCCCGGTCTGGGTTATGGAGCCCCTGCGGGGCGGCAAACTGGCCAAACTCAGCGGCGAGTACACCGCCCGGCTGAAGGAGCTCCAGCCCGATGAGGGCACCCCCGCCTGGGCCTTCCGGTTCATCCAGTCCATCCCCTCTGTAACGGTCGTCCTGTCCGGTATGTCCTCCATGGACCAGGTGGAGGATAACCTGAAGACCTTCAGCCAGGAGAGGCTCCTGTCCGGTCAGGAAAAGCAGGCTCTGCTGGCCATTGCGGACAGCATGACCGGCCGCACAAGCGTCCCTTGCACCGCCTGCCGCTACTGTACCGTCCACTGCCCCCAGAAGCTGGACATCCCCATGCTGCTGGAGCTGTATAATGAGTTTACATTTACCGGCGGCGGCTTCCTCGCCCCCATGCGGATTGCCCGGCTGCCCGATAACAAAAAGCCCAGCGCCTGCGTGAGCTGCCGTAGCTGTGAGGCGGTCTGTCCCCAGCAGATTAAAATTTCCCAGCTCCTGGCCGCTTTCTCCGCAAAGCTGAACGGATAATATAAAAAGTCCGCCTGGGGGCGGACTTTTTATTTACCGTGCTCTGCGCTGTAATTCAAAAATGATCTGCATAATCCGCTCCTCCTCGCCGGCACTCAGGTTCAAAAAGCGGCAGCCATATTCAAAGTAGCCATGCCGGCGCTCAATAATACGTACAATCTGACAAGTCAGCATAGAGGAGTCCAGCTCAGGGAGAAGCCTGACCCACAGGAGAAACTTGTTCCCAACATTATGCCGCACCTGAGAGCCTACGCACACACCGCCTGCACTGATATTCACCAGCTTGCAGGACTCCCTGGTGCCGTCAAACTGCTTCAGCGGCGTGATGCTCGCGTTGATATTGGTATCCATGCGAAAGGCGCTGCGGTCGTTCCCGCGCTTGGCCAGAACCAGATGCTCCACCAGCAGATTTCCGCTGGGGCCAGGCCGAACCATTCCGTGAAGCACCACAGCCTTGTTCTCAATGCTGCTGAACCCCCGCATCGTTACAGCCACTGACTCCTCCGTCTTGTTCAGCAGGCTGCCCTCCGCCAGAGGCTTCAGCTGGGCCCGGTCACCCCGCAGCCCCTGCAGCCTGGCCACCAGAAACATGCGCCTGTCAGAGCTGGTCACCTCCACCCGCATACCGGTGTATACCTCCAGATCCTCCAGCTGCGCCAGACGCTCCGCGGCCTCTTCCTCCTCCTGTTTTGCTGATCTTCTAAAGAAATCAAACAGTCCCATGCCCGTTACCTTCCTTTAAAAATGCTGTGCGTTAGCCCTATCTCTCCTGCACCTGACCCAGTTTCTCATTGGTCCACACTACCCGGTTTCTGCCAAAACGCTTGGCATCATAGAGCATTGTGTCTGCAATTTTCAGGTAGGTTTCATAATCGTCGCCCATTTTGGGAACCACAGTAACGCCGCCAATGCTCACGGTGACCCACTGGGATACAATAGGACTGTGGGGAATATGGATATTCTCCACTGCCTGACGTATTTTTTTCATATGTTCAAAGGCAGTTTCGGGGCTGCTGCCCAGGATGATGGCCACAAACTCCTCCCCTCCATACCGGGCAAAAAAGTCTGTGCTGCGGCGCAGATAAGCGGAGGCCGCCTTGGCCACTGCGTAAATCACCTTGTCGCCGGCCGGATGGCCGAAGGTATCATTGTACACCTTAAATTTGTCAATGTCCATCATACACAGGGAGATGGGCGTCTTCATCCGGATGGCGTCCTGCCACATGGATACATACCGGGCGTCATAGCTTCTGCGGTTAAAGACGCCGGTCATCGGGTCCAGCATCGCATTCTGCTCTATCTGGGTCTGATAGCGATAAAGCTTGATGTGTGTTTTCACCCGGGCTTTGACAATCGGTGGGTGGTAGGGCTTGGTGATATAATCCACAGCTCCTAAATTGAGACCAAAGGCCTCGTGCTCCACGTCATTCAGACTGGTGATCAGAATAACAGGGATACGCTGCGTAGACGGCTCCTCCTGCAGCTTTCCCAGCAGGGCAAAGCCATCCATGCCCGGCATGACCACATCCAGCAGAACCAGAGAAAAGCCGCCCTCCCGGGCCAGACTCAGCCCCTCCCCCGGAGTGTGAACCTGGGTAACATCGTAGTCCTCCTTTAAAATGGAGTAGAGCATATTGGCCTGTACCGAGCTGTCATCAATTACCAGAATCTTTTCCATATTCCCGCTCCTTCAATGTCTTTCAAGGCGCTCAGCCAACACCGTGCAGGCCGCTTTCACTTCGCTGTCCTGTCACAGCACGTTTGGCTTAATGCGTATTATATCAGAGAACCAGCTAAAGGGGAAGCCCATTTTTTATGAAAAACACGCTGCTGAAAAGTCCGCCGCCATCCCCTCGAAAAAGCGCCGCTCCCCCTCCCCCCAGCACCTTTTTCTCCTTCGGCAAAAAATGAAAATGTCAAGGGTTAAATGCAGAAAAATCTAAACTTCTTTTTTGTGCATTATTTACAATAGCAGTTCTACCCCCTCAACTCCCGCCTTCTGGGCAAGCTCCATCAGCACCCGCCCGGCACACCTTCCCCCAAGGATGCC
>JAAVYL010000102.1 GCA_022791075.1 Lawsonibacter sp.
ATGTCGTGGTGCATATACCGCACCTTGATGCCCGCCCCCTGGAGGTAGGTGGTCAGATCCTCCGCCATCCGTTTGGTAAGGGTGGTCACCAGCACCCGCTCATTTCGGGCGGTGCGGGTGTTGATCTCGCCAATCAGGTCGTCAATCTGCCTCTCCACAGGGCGGACCTGAATCACCGGGTCCAGCAGGCCGGTCGGCCGGATAACCTGCTCCACAATCTGCCCCGACCGGGTGCGCTCATACTCTCCGGGGGTGGCGGAGACATAGACAATCTGGTTGACCCGCTTTTCAAACTCCTCAAATTTCAGGGGCCGGTTGTCAAAAGCACAGGGCAGACGGAACCCATACTCCACCAGGGTGGTTTTCCGGGCCCGGTCGCCGTTGTACATGGCCCGGACCTGGGGCAGGGTGACGTGGCTCTCGTCAATAAAGAGGACAAAGTCCTTGGGGAAATAGTCCATCAGGGTGTTGGGGGGGGAACCCACCGGCCTGCCCTCAATCACCCGGGAGTAGTTCTCAATCCCGGAGCAGTAGCCCAGCTCCTGCATCATCTCGATGTCATACAGGGTGCGCTGCTTGATCCGCTGGGCCTCGATCAGCTTGTTTTCGCTCTCGAAGAAAGCCACCCGCTTCTCCATCTCCTGATAGATCTCCTGGATAGCAGCGTCCATCTTCTCCTTGGGGGTGACATAGTGGGTGGCGGGCCAGATCGGGATATTTTGCAGCCGCCGGACGGGGGAGCCGGTGACCACGTTAATCTCAGAGATGCGGTCGATCTCGTCCCCGAAGAACTCCACCCGGATGGCGGTATCCTTCCAATAGGCGGGCCAGACCTCCACGGTGTCCCCCCGGACCCGGAACATATTCCGCTCAAAGGCGATGTCGTTGCGCTCGTAGCGGATGGCCACCAGCTTTTTCAGCATCTCGTCCCGCTCCATCCGGGCGCCCACCCGGAGGGAGACCATCATCTTGGCAAAGTCCTCCGGTTCACCCAGACCATAGATGCAGGACACAGAGGACACCACAATCACATCCCGCCGCTCCAGCAGAGAGGCCGTGGCGGACAGGCGCAGACGGTCGATCTCCTCATTCACTGAGGAGTCCTTTTCAATAAAGGTGTCGGTGTGGGGGATATACGCCTCGGGCTGGTAGTAATCGTAGTAGGACACAAAATATTCCACTGCGTTGTTGGGGAAAAACTCCTTGAACTCGGCGCACAGCTGGGCGGCCAGAGTCTTGTTGTGGGCCAGCACCAGGGCAGGCCGCTGGACCTTTTCAATAATCTTGGCCATGGTGAAGGTTTTGCCCGAGCCGGTGACCCCCAGCAGGGTCTGCTCGTCCAGGCCCATCTCAATGCCGTTGGACAAGGCCTCTATCGCCTCCGGCTGGTCGCCGCTGGGTGTGTATTCGGATACCACTTCAAATTTTGGCATAATATTCACCTCGGGCCAAAAAATTGCTGCGGCGCACGATGCAGGACAGACGCTCTGTCCTGCGGACGCACCTCAATCCATGTCATTATATCAGAACCAACGTTCCACATCAAGAGAAATCGAACAAATTTTTCACCGCCGGCCGGGAAAGATCATACGGAAGCCGCCTCTGCCCACAGCTGCCGACTCCTGAACGGACACCATATCCCCGTCCACAAAGACCAGGTGGTCCACCACATCTATCCCAAGCGGAGCCAGTGTGGTGCGGACCACCTCAGTCATATCCATATCCTCCGGGGAGGGCAGGGCAATTCCACTGACATGGTTGTGGGCCAGGTAGCAGAAGGAAGCCTGCATACCAATACACACCTCGGCTACCCGGCGGATGGTGACATCAGAGTTGCGGTTATTGCCCTCAGACAGCCGCCGGACACCCAGCAGCTTCTCCTTGGCGTCCAGACACATGACGTAGACCACCTCATTCCGGGCTCCATAGAGGTAGGGGGCCAGCACACGGCCCGCCTCCGCCACATTATGGACAATCTGTCCCGGCTCAGTGCGGCCCGCCAAATACCGGCCCAGCACAGCCGGGAAGAGCTTCAGCATAGTGGCTGAGTGCTCCCCCATCCCCTTCACCCTCATCAGCTCCTCGGGCAGGGCGTCCAGCACCCCGGACAGGGAGCCGAACCGCTCAATCAGCTCGTGGGCCAGCGGGTTCACATCCCCCTGGGGAATGGCGTAAAACAAAATCAGCTCCAGCACCCTGTGGTCAGACCAGCCCTCAATGCCCCGGACGAGAAACTCTTCCTTCACCCGTCCCCGGTGTCCAGTGTGGATGGTTTTCGCCATAGCAGCGCACCTCCCCTTATATTTGAAACCGCTCCAGGTACGCCGCGGCCCGGAGGTAGCCGTTGAGAGCTGATCCTCCTGAGCCAGGTCCGGCAATTTCGTTCATTCCTTCGCCCCATACTGGGCCAGATAGGCCTCCATTTTGGCCTTCATACCGTCGTCGATGTACACCTTGCCGTCCACCGGGTTGTTGTGGAGAAAGGCAATCACCTCCCGCACGGTGACGATGGGAAACACCAGGATGCCGTAGTCCTGGCGCAGCTCATCCAGGGTGGAGCAGTCCCGGGTTCCCCGCTCCATCCGGTCCACAGAGACAAAGAGGGCCCTCATATCCACCTTTGCCACATGCTCAAACAGCGCAATGGACTCCCGAACCGCAGTGCCGGCAGTGACCACATCCTCGATAATTGCCACCCGATCCCCGTCCTGGGGCTTGAAGCCCACCATGGAGCCGCCCTCCCCGTGGTCCTTTGCCTCCTTACGGTTGAAGCAATAGGGCAGATCGCGGTTGTAATTGCGGTACAGGGAGGCAGCGGCCGAGACGGCCAGGGGTATCCCCTTATAGGCCGGGCCGAAGAGGCAGTCCACCCCGTCAGGCATGTTCTCCTGAATGCAGGCGGCATAGTAGTCCCCCAGCTTGGCGGCCTGGGCCCCTGTCTTGTAGTTGCCGGTGTTGACAAAATAGGGGGTCCTTCGCCCTGATTTAGTGGTGAAATCCCCGAAGGTCAGCACGCCGGAGCGCACCATAAACGTGATGAATTCCTCTTTGTAGGTCATGGCAGCATATCCTCTTTTCTCTGATTTTATCCGCGCAGGAGCTTTAATGGTTCATTATATCATTCTTTTTATCCGGATACAAGAGTGAGACGCAGGTGTCTTTTTTATGTTTTAACGGCAGACAGGCGCAAAAAGAGCTTGTCCTCTCTGCGTCGCAGCTTCCAAGCAAACAGGGAGCAGCCTATAGAGGCTGCTCCCCGCCTGAGGTGCTTTGAGGGTCTGTCCTATACCCTGGGACGACCTTCCCGGGGTCGGGCCAGGCATCCGGGCTGTCGGTCCGGGCCACCTCCTTAAATTCCTCTGTCTCCAGGGCAAAAGCATACATAGCCTGAGCGATGGCATACATCTGGGGGTAATAACTCAGGCACTCAGACTTGGAGCTTGTCCGTTCAAATGCGTAAATCCAGTCGCTCCCCGCCTGCCGGCGCACCCTGAGATAGTTGGACACGGCCTGATTGAAGTCGGCGGAGCCGGCAGTCCGCTCCTGCCGCCCGGTGTATTCAATGTAAGACAGCAGGGCGTATTCCGCCTTGGACAGGCACTCGTTCACCCGCTTGGCCAGGTAGGAGACAATCTCCTCCCCCACATAGCTGAGCATCCCGTCCGCTCTGAGGTACAGGTGGGTGAATTCTCCGGCATGGCGGCGGGCAAACTCCTCCGGATCAAAGTTCAGTGCACGGCATACCTCTGCGGCCAATTCCGGCCGCAGACGGGTCGTTTGGACGGGAGCGCCGTCCTGTTTTGACATATTGTTCCTCTCCTCACATCCCGGCGCGCCGTTGAGGCCCGGTTCCACGCAGCAGCCTCAAAGCGCCCTGTTTTTTCCAGATTCTTCGACATTATCATACCACAGGGAAAAAAAGGATGCAAGCGGCAAAGACAGAACTGGGGCGATATGTTTTCGCCCCAGTTCTGCTTCAATATTCAAAGGTATAGGTCTCGTAAGCGTTGATTACCTGCGTGTCTTTGTAGGCGGAGTGCCGCGGGATTTCCGCGCCGTAGTTCATGTGTATGTGCCCGTGGACGAAATAGCGGGGCTGGTAGCGGTCCATCAGGCCGTTGAACGCGTCAAATCCGGTGTGGGCCAGGTCGTCTCCGTCGTTGAGGCCGTAGGCCGGGGCATGGGCGAGGAGGATATCAAAGCCCCCCCGCCGCCAAAGCTCCCAACGCCGGCGGCGGACCCGGCGGTCCATCTGCCCCTGGGTGTATTGATGGTCGCCCTGCTGCTTGTAGCGCAGGCAGCCGCCCAGCCCAAGAATCCGGATCCCCTGATGAACATAGACCTGGTCCTCCACACAGATGCAGCCCTCCGGCGGCACATCGGCGTAACGGTCGTCGTGGTTGCCGTGGACATAGAGCACAGGGGCGTGGGCAAAGGTGGCCACAAAGGACAGATACCGGGGATCCAAGTCACCGCAGGAGAGAATCAGCCCCACCCCCTCCAGCCGGCGGCGGTCCAGATAGTCCCACAGCATAGGGCACTCCTTGTCAGACAGCGCCAGAATTTTCATCTTCCCAGCAATCCCTTCAGCGGGTTCAGACTCGCAAGACCCTTTTTCAGGGAAAAGGCCTCGTGGAGCTGAAGGAACCCGTTTTTCAGCTCGGTCTGGGTGTAGTTCTTCACCTGATCGTAGCCAAAGATATCCAAATAGAGGAGCATCGCATCGCCAGTGGTCATCCGGCCGGCCAGCTCCCGGGCGCTTTTATCGCCATAGAGGGCAGAGAACCGGGTGTAAAAGCTAAAAAACTTCCGTCTGTCCTCCTCGCTCCACACCTCGTCCGGAGCCTTGCCCAGCGCCTCCTGGAGCCGGGAAAAGCGGCCCACACCGCTGAACCACAGATAGTTAACTCCGGACAGCTTGTAAAAGTCCACATACTCGTAGTAGATGCGGCTGGCCACTGATCCGTCCTTGGCGGGCAGAACACGGGTAATTTCGGCGGAGATACTGACCGCACCGAAATATCGCAGGACGCTTACCCGCTTGTGCCCCTCCACCACATAGAAGGTGTGCATATACTCATAGACCTTGATGGCATCCGTGATGCCCTCGTTCATATGTGCCTTGCACAGACTCATCCATTTGCTGGCAAACTCTGAGTCCTCCGCCATCAGAGGCAGAAAGCTGCGGGAAAAGGCCTGACTGCGCCCGGCGGAACGGGTGCCCACAATCAGCTCCATGGGCACGTCAGCCAGGCCAAGTTGGACCTCGCCGCAGGTCGTCTCCTCCGCCAGGATCTCATCCAGCACCGGCAGATAGGGGGAGCCCCCCCGGGACTGGATAAGCCTGGCCTCCTTCTGGCCCAGCAGACGGGCCTTGTGATACTCCTCTAAATACATGGGATACCTCCGGAAAATGCAGGATATTACAGCGACTCAGGGGCCTTGCTCAGATCCAGGCTGCGGATCAGCTTGCGCAGAGGCAGAACCGCTGATGGAGAGACAGACAGCTCATCCAGACCCATACGCAGGAAGGTCTCGGTCAGGGTCTGGTCGGCGCCCAGCTCGCCGCAGATGCCCACCCAGCAGCCGTGTCTGTGTCCGGCCTCCACGGTGTGCTTGATCATCCGCAGAAGGGCGGGATGGTGGGAATCATAGAAATTGTCCAGCTTGGGGTTCTGGCGGTCAATGGCCAGGGTGTACTGGGTCAGGTCGTTGGTGCCCAGGGAGAAGAAGTCCACCTCTTCCGCCAGCTCGTCGGCCATCATCACGGCGGCGGGGGTCTCGACCATGATACCAATCTCCACCTCACCCACAGCCACGCCCCGCTCCTTCAGATCGGCCCTGCACTCCTCCAGGAGCTCCTTGGCGTCCCGAACCTCCCGCACGGAGATAATCATGGGGAACATGATGGAAACGGTGCCAAAGGCGCTGGCCCGGAGAATGGCCCGGAGCTGCTGCTTGAAGATGTCCCGCCGGGTCAGGCAGATGCGGATGGCCCGATAACCCAGGGCGGGGTTCTCCTCCTTGTCCAGGTTAAAGTAGCCGGCCTGTTTGTCCGCCCCGATATCCAGGGTGCGGATGATGACCTTCTTCCCCGCCATGGTCTCCACCACCCGCTTGTAGATGGCAAACTGGTGGTCCTCGCTGGGAAAGTCCTCCGCGTCCAGATAGATGAACTCGCTGCGGAACAGGCCGATGCCCTGGGCGTCGTTCTGCAGAACCAGCCCCACGTCCCCGGCGTTTCCGATGTTGGCATACACCTTGATCTCCTTGCCGTCCAGAGTGACGTTGGGCTTCTTTTTCAGTCCCTGGAGCAGGGCCTCCTGCTTCAGGTCGCCCTTGCGCTTCTCCTCCATGGCTGTGAGCAGCTCAGGCGCCGGGTCGATATAAACACAGTGGTTGTAGCCGTCCAGCACCGCCAGCCTGCCGTCCCAGCTGTCGTCAAAGTCTACGCCGATCAGCGCGGGGATATTCATGGTGCGGGCCAGAATGGCGGTGTGGCTGTTGCTGGAGCCATAGCGGGTAATAAAGCCCAGGAGCTTGCTCTTATCCAGCTGTACGGTCTCGCTGGGGGTGAGGTCGTCAGCCACAAGAATGGCGGGCTGATCGGACATCAGCTCGTCCTCGTCCTGTCCGGTGAGGACGTTCACCACCCGGCGCGAGATATCCTTCACATCGGCAGCCCGGGCCCGCATGTACTCGTCCTCCATGGCGGCAAAGGCGGCTGAGAAATTTTCGCCCGTGGCTGTGGTGGCATACTCAGCCGTGGCGCCCTGGGTGTCAATGATGCCCTTGATGGCCTCCAGATAGTCATCGTCCTCCAGCATCATCTGGTGAATCTCAAAGATGGCGGCGTTGTCCTCCCCCACCTCCTCCAGGGCCTTCTCATAGAGGCCGGCAAGCTGCTCCTTGGCCTTGCCGCAGGCGTCCTCAAAACGCGACCACTCCTGCTCCGGAGCAAGGCTGGAGAGCTGACTGGTCTGGGATTCCGCTTTTTTATAGATGCGCAGGGGTCCGATGGCAATGCCGTTCAGAATGGATTTTCCTGTGGATACCTGCATAGTCCTCTCCTCCTGTTGTTACAGATTCTCCTTGAAGAACTGCTCCATGGCGGCGGCATTGGCCTCCTCGTCTCCGCCCTCCACAGTGATCACCACGGTCTCGCCGGTTTTGATGCCCATACCCATGAGAGCCATAAGCTTGGTAGCCACAGCGGACTTGCTGCCGTCTGCCTTGGCTACGGTGACGGTGCTGTCCAACCCCTTGGCGGCTTTGGCCAGCAGGCCGGCAGGACGGGCGTGAATGCCTACAGGGTCGGTGATAACATACTCAAACTTTTTCATGGGAATCTTCCTTTCTTGCTGATATAGATATATTTTGTCTCCCTCCGCCGCAGCGGAGATTCATGGGACAACAAAGGAAATCAAGGGCCCGCTCCAAGTTCTTCCCTATCATATCAAATCCGGCGGTCCTTGTCCAGCCCTCTGTCTGAATGTTCTGGCCTGCCTGGGGATATTTTATTCATCCGGCGCCGTCCGTCACCGCTCTGCCCGGTCGTGAAGCTGAACCAGAAGCTGATACAGGGGTTTTTCCAAAATCAGAGCCAGGAAAAAGTTCCCTCCGCAGTGGAGCAGGTCAAAGGGAATGCCGGATATCCATCGGGAAACCGCTGCCGCAGGCCCGCCGGCCAGATAGGGCAGGGCGTCCAGCGCCCCAAAGCTGAGACCAAAGGCTCCGCTGGCCGCGGCCCAGGTCAGGGGGCTGTGCTCCTTTTTCCCCCCGATGAGCATCACAGCCAGGGCCCACAGGCTCCAGATATACAGATATGTTACCCACCACAGCTGAAAACCATAAAGCAGTCCCTCCAGGAAAACAAAGGTATAGATGATATAAAACACATTCCGGCCAAAGACCAGGGTGTACACTAAAATCAGCAGGGACACCGGTTCGATGTTTGGCAGAAAAGCCATAGCCGTCTGCAAAGCCGCCATGACAGCGGCCAGCACAGCGCACAGGACAACCTTGCGGCTCCCGGTGAGAAAAACGTTCTTTTGTCTCACGGCGGCCTCAATAGGTGGACATGGTCAGCTCAAAGTGGTCCCCGTCAGCAATGGGAGTGCAGTCGGCCCCTGTGTCCAGCCATTCTCCCCCCTTTGTAATGCACCACCACTGACGCAGACTGTCCTGAGCAGTCTCGCCGTCCGCTGTGAGGATGAACAGCCCCTGGGCGCCCTGTTCTCCGGCTGCCAGCTTTTCGTCCAGCAGCAACTGACCCAGATATTCCGCATCGGTATGGTAAGTGAATTCTTTAGAGCTTGCGTCGGCGTGGACCACCTCCACCACTACGGTCTTGGTCCCCACCTGGGGCTGAGGCCTGGTAAAGTACCACAGCCCCAGCATCAGGACCGCAGCAGCAGCCAGGGCCGCTATGGCAAGCAGCGTCTTTTTGTTTCCCTTCATAATAAAACCTCCTTGTTGTCACTCGCAACATGAGTGCGTTCCCCAGGCAGGTCTTCTGACTCGAGGATCAGCATCTGCCTCCGCCTTCCCGGTTTCCCAGTGGCGTACTGAAGTCAGATTTCCCTCTCACAGCGGCGGGACCGTGCGTTTCTTCCCTATTCTCCCGGTTTTAAGCACCCGGGCACCTGGGCGGACAGATTATAACACAGCTCGGACGAAAAGGAAAGACCTATCAATGATTGAACCGCCCTCGAAAAGGCCAAGGGCTAAATGCAGAAAAATTCAAAGCTGTTTTTTGTGCATTATTTACAGCAGCAGTTCCCCCCTCAATCCCCACATCCTGGACAAGCTCCAGCAGCACCCATGCGACACACCTTTCTCCAAGGATGCCGTGCAGGTATTCATTTACCAGCCTTTGGACCCGCAGCGCCAACAGGTACCGCTAGTAACATAAGGCCCCCCCGGCATAGCCAGGGGGGCCTGTTGTCCATTTTACTGGTGCGGTTCACCGGATGGGCTTGATTTACTCGGTAATCAGATTCATGCCGAAGCCCCGGGTGACATTCATGCTCTGAACTGTGTCGGCCTCCAGCTTCTCCTGGTCGGCACTGCGCAGGCTACTGCCGACGTCCAGCCTCCAGACAGGGTCGCCGGACTCCACATAGTACATGATGTGCCAGCCGTATTCGGTCTTCACCAGCTCCACGTCACCGGCTTTGCGGGCGGAATCGACGGCCCAGTCCCGGAAAGCCTCCACGTAATTGGAGGAGGAGGTAATCCTGGAGATCAAACCTCCGTTGGAGGCGCTGCCGCTGTCATCGCTGTTGTCGGAGACCAGCTGGACAAAGGAATCCTCTGTGGCCTCGCCGGCCTTCCATTGATTCAGCAGCTCCCGGGCCTTGGTCTCGGCCTCGTCGTACTGCTCCTGGGTGGGGGTTTCACCGGAGGCGCCGGTACCTGCGCGGACCAGCAGGTGACGGACGGTATTGGTGGGCTCCTCGTCCCGCAGGCGGTCCTCAAAAATGGCGACGTAGTAATAGCAGGCGCTGCCGGTGTCGTTTTCGGCCAAGGTGATGTCGCCGGCGCGGCGGGAGCTGTCCAGCAGCCACTCGGCGTAGCTGGAATAGCTCACATTGGAGCCGAGCTCGCGGCGGGAGAGGGCGGAGCTGTAGAGCTTGTTCTCATACTCCTTGGCGATGTCCTCCGCCTTGGCGCCGCCCTCCAGCTTGGCCTTGACCTCCTCGGCCAGGGCCTTCTGCTCCCCCTTCAGGGTCTCCAGCTGGGCGGCCTTCTCCTCATCGGTCATCTCGATGGGATTGCCCTCGGCGTCAGTGGTGGGAACCTGAGCCCGGAAAGCCAGCTGTGTGTAGACAATGGTGTCCAAGCTGTCGGCGTGCTCCTGGTAGTAGGTCTGGAAGTCTGCGTCGGGGTGATCAATAGCGTCCAGCTTGGCATTGGCGTAATCGGAGGCCAGATACTCGATCTCAAAGAGGGAAACCAGCTTGTCATAGGTCATGTAGGGTCCGAAGCTGGCTTGGATGAAGGCGTCCCGAGTGGTATAGCCATAGCCGACCCACATCTTGTTCAGCTGGGCGATGGAGTCGTCCAGCTCGGCCTTGCTCTCCTCGGTGAGGGTAAAGCCCTCAGCCTTGGCTCTGGCGGCCAGAGCGGTGTTGGTGGCCAGGGCGTCTGCGGCCTCGTTCTTCAGGTAATCAAACCAGGTTTGGCCGGTTTCCTCGTCATAGACCTGCTTTTTCAGCGAGGTATCGGGCATAAAGGCGTATTGGCTGGCCAGTCTGGAATAGAGGGTGGTGTAGTAATACTGGACATCGACGGCGGAATGCTTGGTGCCGTTGACCTCCAGGGCGGTGAGGTTGCGCTGGAGCAGGCCGCTGTTCCAAATCATCAGGGCGATGGCGGCCACCACAACCACCACGCCGATTGTGGTGTACAGGGCCATGGTGCGCTGGTCTTTCTGTTCCTCCTGGCGGCGCTTGTCGTCGCGCCCGGCTTTTTTCTCAGGGGATGCACTCACAGTTGATTCAGTCCTCTCATTTGAATGGTGAAAAGCCGGTCCCTTGGGACCGGGTGCCCGTTGGGCAGGCGCGCAGGTCCGGGGGCCGGGCCGCGGGCATTTCCGAGACATTATACTAAAATCCCTCCGGGATTGCAAGAGGATGGCAGGAGTTTTACATTTTATTAAAAAATAAAAAGGCCGCGGCATCTCTGCCGCGGCCCAGACGCTTGAGGCTTCTATGGCTTTTTATACCCCGCTCTGGCCGTGTGGACCCGATTAAAACCTGCACAGATGGCAGGTGGGTCGCCTCCACAGCGTTTTTCTGCTTCCAACGTCCAGCTGACCTCATAAGGGGGCCGGGAGGCCTGCAAGCCGCGCCGTGAGGTGGGCGTCCCGTTTTAAAAATGTGGGTTTAAAAG
>JAAVYL010000103.1 GCA_022791075.1 Lawsonibacter sp.
GGCCGAGTTCCTCCATAGCGATGGAGGAGAGAATCTGATTGACTGCGTTTTCCCGCTGAATAGGCGGGTCAATGTTGGGAAAGCTGGGCAGAGACATAAAACAATCTCCTTTCTGAATGAGGGCGCGCGCCAGCACAACAGCAGGAAAGACTCCTCACCAGTGCGGCCCTCAGAACAGTTTATGTGTCTGCCAGCTGGCGGGTTCTTTCTGGAACTCCTCTGACTACTTCCACTTCCTTTTCAGCTGCACCGCCAAGCCAGAGCAGTGCCCCGGCTGCGGAAAGTGTGTGGAACTGTGCCGCTGAACAATACTACCCTAAAGGACAGGAAGCCTGTGTGCAGGAAAAGCTGTACCCACTGTATGGCCTGTATCTGCCACTGCCCTGCGGAAGCGATTGAGTACGGAAAAAAGAGTATTGGCAAGCCTGGGTATCACTACAGCTGATTGTGGAGGGACGGCCCAAAAGGACCGTCCCTTTTGATAAGTAGAAAACTACTTCATTTTGTGATAACAAAGCAGGGTAGTCCAATTTTTTCTTCTGCTCGATTGGCGCAAAGAAAGAGCCCTAAATGTTGTGCATCAGGGCTCATGATCCAAATAGGAATCCTTACCGTTTGTAATTTGTAGATGCTGACAGTGCTCACCCTTTTCGAGCTCTTTTGATTAACTTTTCAAGAAACAAATACACCCGTATCTATTGTGCGCAATAGATACGGGACTTTAGTGCAACTTGAAAATAGAACCTAAACAAGCCTCTTTTGGTTCTCCGGCTCAATTTGCCTAATCACCCATAGCCTTTTTGACGCTCTCCGCATCTACTTTGCCCTCGGTGATGATGTAGGATACCACAGAGGCCATCGATACCACAGCGCCTGCTACGGAACTGATGGTGCTCTCATCCAACTTGAACACCATGGCCAGTCCGGTGACGACACCTGCTATCGCCGCCCACAGCTTACGGGAACTCAGCTTGCGCTTCCAGTCGATTTTACTCATCATTGATCACTCCTTCCTGCGAATTACTTCTCCTCATCATGGGCGGCCTGGTTGAGGTGCTCCTCAATCCGGTTCATGGCTTCAGTGACCGGACCATTGCAGCCCTGGTCCTTTAGCCCCTGCAAACAGGCCAGCAGCCCGTAGCAGATCAAAGTCTGTTCCCTGCGGATTGCTTTCAGCTCCTCGTGCTGCCTCTTGCTCCGCTGAACAAACTTGATGCACCAGAGGATTACGCCGCCAATCACGCCCAGCGCGGTCAGAAGCTCCGCCAATTTAATCAGTGTATCTGCATTAATGGTCACTTCCATGCTCAGCCCTCCTCTCCGGCGCCAAACTGGATACACGCCCTGACCGGCCGCACATACTGCTGCCAGCTGTTCGGCCAGTCGGGGCTGTTTTACCTGAAAGCCTTGACGGATCAAGGCTTTCAGGTTTTTTTGCTAAAGCTCCACAATATCCATCACTGCCCGCTCCACGCACAGAGGCGTTTTGGCGTTCAGCATCAGGGACAGCTCCGCCGCGCACCCGCTGCTTGAGCGGGGATGCAGCACAGAGACATGCTGTAAGGTCTGGGGGCCGCGTGTCAGGCACTCCAGTGAGAGGCACAGGGGCGGCGTATCCGCAAAGGCGCCGCAGGGCGACTGGCAGAGCAGGATTTTGCCGGTTCCCTCTACCCGGGATGTTGCGCAGACGTTCAATGTGTACTGTACCACATAGGTCTTCCACGGGTTCAACTGAATCTGTTCAGGGGCGTGCCCGTCCCAGCAGATGTCTCTCCCGGAGCGGCTCCGCTGTCTCCAGGGCAGGCGGCTGTCCGGCTCCCACAGCATTTTCTCACGCTGGCCGGTCAACTGAAGGACGCTCTTTTTACAGGGCAGCACCCGGTATGGAGCCGGACGGGATGGCGGCCAGGGAGCTGGGTACTGTGGAGGCGGCGGGCAGACGGGAACATAGGGGGCCGGCGGATACGGTGCAGACGGGGACGGAGGCTGAGATGGGAATGAGGGCTGAGACGGCGGCTGAGATGGAAATGAAGGCTGGGATGGCGGCTGAACCGGGAACGCCGGCTGGGAGGGCTCGGATGGACGCGGGACAAACTCCAGCACATGGTCCAGCTTATTCTTCAGCAGCATCTGGTTGTGTGTCACGGCCTCTATCAGGGCAGTGATGCTTTTGTGGGCGGCCAGCACGTCCTGGGAGCTTGTTCCAGGCAGCGTTCCCAGGATAAATTGCAGGTGTTCACCCCCGGCGTTGAGAATATGACTCAGGGCAAGCTCCTCCATGGCGATGCAGGCGATGATCATAGTCAGAGCTTCTTCCCGTGTCATATCCGCCCCGTTTTTGGGGAAGGAAGGCATAGACATATTCAAAAACTCCATAGTGTGTCCCGGCGAAACCAGGACTGAAATGTGCGGCAGAGGATCCGTGCCGCCGTCCTACCCTATGACAGGGAGAAGGGTTTGGTTCCAGCTGGAACACACGGGCAGGCAGACACATATAGTATCTCGGGTGCGGCGCAGAGGAGTGTCCCGCTCCCGCCCGCTGCGCCTGTACGTTCACAACGCGTTGCTTAAAATGAAAGGAGATTCTCATTTATGTCTCTGCCCAGTTTCCCCAAAGTTGACCCGCCCATTGAGCGTGAAAACGCGGTCAATCAAATTCTCTCCTCCATCGCGATGGAGGAGCTCGGACTGAGCCATATCCTCAATGCTGAGGGCGAGAAGCTGCAATATATTTTGGGCACTCTGCCCGGTCTCAGCGGTCCTTCCGCCACGGTCGGCGACGTGCTGACCGCCACTGAGAGCGTCCGCAGTATGCTGGAGACCGCCGTGCAGAACCAGCTCTTCCTGAAGGCGAAGATGCAGGGGGCGCTGGCGGCTTCGCCCATGCAGGGCCCCACCGGTCCCACCGGTCCAACCGGCGCTACCGGCCCTGCCGGCGGTCCTGTGGGCGCGACCGGTCCTGCTGGCCCCACCGGACCCACCGGAGCCACGGGCGCAACCGGCGCCACTGGTCCGGAGGGCCCCTGGGGGGCTGACGGCGCCACCGGTGCCACGGGCGCCACTGGAGCTACAGGGGCTACCGGAGCCACCGGCGCTACTGGTCCCGCCGGCCTCCCCGTCACTGCCACCTCCGCCTATTTGGCAAGCATCAGCGGCCAGACAGTCAGTGTGTTGGCAGATGGCGCTGCCATCTCCATGAGTGAGGTCATGCGGAAGTCCCCGGATATCAAGAGTACCCCGACCGGCACGCAGCTCACGGTGAACACCCCGGGACGATACCTGATCTCCTACAACGTCAACACCAGCGTGCCCTCCAATGCCGGCACTCGTCTGATGATCAACGGCAAGGCCGACCCGGCCTCCGTCATAGCGCCATCCATCGCGATACCAC
>JAAVYL010000104.1 GCA_022791075.1 Lawsonibacter sp.
CCCGTGGCCGGCACTGTTAAGGCTGTGGCCGCTGCCGTAGGCACAGCCGTCAATACCGATGACCTGCTGGTCACCATCGGTTGAAAGGAGGGGTAAAGTATGGAATTTTTCACTCGGGTTATTAGTGCAATCGCGTCCGGATCCGGCTTTGCCGCTCTGGACTGGAAAACTGTTCTGATGCTGTTCATTGCCTGTGTGCTGCTGTACATGGGTATCGGCAAGGGCTTTGAGCCCCTGCTGCTGGTCCCCATTGCGTTCGGTATGCTGCTGGCCAACCTGCCCATCACTGGACTGATGAACGAGCCGGTGTATGACGCGGCGACCCACAGCGGTACCGTTGGCTTTATGTGGACCCTCTATCAGGGCGTGCAGTACGCCATCTATCCGTCCATCATCTTTATGGGCATCGGCGCGATGACTGACTTTGGCCCCCTGCTGGCCAACCCCACCTCTCTGCTGCTGGGTGCAGCTGCGCAGCTGGGCATCTTCGCCGCCTTCCTGATGGCCCTGTGTGTGGATCCCATCACCAGTGCTCTGCACAATGTGATGCCCTTTATCCCTGTCATTACCTTTACGCCCGCTGACGCAGCCGCCATTGGTGTAATCGGCGGCGCTGACGGTCCGACGGCGATTCTGACGGCCTCCAAGCTGGCTGTGGGTCTGCTGCCCGCCATCGCCATTGCAGCCTACTCCTACATGGCGCTGATCCCCCTGATTCAGCCCCCTCTGATGAAGCTGCTGACCACCAAGGAGGCCCGTCAGGTCAAGATGAGCCAGCTGCGCAAGGTGTCTCAGACCGAGAAGATTATCTTCCCCATTGCTGTGACCATCTTCGTGGTTCTGCTCATTCCCGATACCGCCCCCCTGATCGGTATGCTCATGCTGGGCAATCTGTTCCGTGAGTGCGGCGTCACTGAGCGTCTGTCCGACACTGCTCAGAATGCCCTCATCAACATCGTCACCATCCCTCTGGGCCTGTCTGTGGGCTTCAAGGCCGATGCGGCCAATTTCCTGAAGGGCGAGACCCTGTTCATCATCGTCCTGGGCCTGACTGCCTTCCTGCTGTCCACTGCCGGCGGACTGATTTTGGGCAATGTGATGTATGTGGTGACCAAGGGCAAGGTCAATCCTCTGATTGGCTCTGCTGGCGTGTCTGCCGTGCCCTTGGCCGCCCGTGTGGCTCAGAACGTGGGCCAGAAGGAGAACCCCTCCAACTTCCTGCTCATGCACGCCATGGGGCCCAATGTGGCCGGCGTTATCGGCTCCGCATGCGCGGCCGGTTTCATGATCAAGGTGTTCGGTGGCTGATCTCTGTATGCTTGCGTAAAACCGGCGCGCCGTCAGGCGCGCCGGTTTTCTCCTCAAAAAATTTTGAAAATTTGGGAAAAACCTCTTGCAATTTAAAAGAGGCTGTGCTATAATAATCAAGCTGTCAAGAGAAAATTCCTTGCAGTATGCGGGTGTAGCTCAGTTGGATAGAGTGACTGGCTACGAACCAGTAGGTCGGGGGTTCGAATCCCTTCACCCGTACCACGTCGGAGCAAAGTCCGCTTTGCTCCGGCATTTTTTTGCAAAAATGCCATCCGCTCCGCTCCCTTGCTCCTCCTCTCCAAACCGGACCCGCTGCACTGGGCTTCGGTTTGGTTTTGGGTGCGGACTTGGAGGCCGCATCTTTTTTGACACCACAGTCCACGTGGAGCGAAATCCGCTCCACTCCCTTGCTCCGACGATTTTTGATGTGAAAAGAGGACACAGGTCATGAAACCTGTGCCCTCTTTTTTTACAAAGGGTTATGCTGTTTGGTTTAAAAGATCGATAAACCGCATGAGGACAGCTGCGACCTCGGCCCGGGTTGCGCTGCCGTTGGGGGCCAGAAGACCGTTTCCGCAGCCGTGCAAAATACCCTGTTCCACGGCCCAGCGCATAGGCTCCTGGGCGTAACTGCTGATCAACTGGGCGTCGCTGAACGGCAGCGTTTTGCTGTCTGCCGTGGGGCTGCCAGCGTAGCGATGCAGCATGGAGACGAGCTGCTCCCGTGTAATAACCCCCTCCGGGTTGGACCCGTCGCTGATGCCGTGGGACACCGCCCACTCCATGCTCCCTGCGTACCAGGTTTCGCCCTGGGCTGTATCCGCGCCGTCCAGGCGAGCCAGCACGGTCATCAGCATGGCCCGGGACATACCGTTGTTGGGCGCAAAGCTGGACACCGTTTCGCCGTAGAACAGTTCCCGGGCGGAGACAAAGTCAATGGCGTCCTTTGCCCAGTGGCTGTTTGTATCAGAAAAATACTTACTGTTGTCCTTCACCTTCACCACAGCTCTGTCCGGCACCTCCAGGAGGACGCCCTGCTGTGTGAGAACCGAGGTTTTGACAATCTCCTCGACGCCGTTGGGGTGGACAATCACAGCCACTGTACCAGGTCCGGGCTGGGCCACGGGCACCTCCACCTTTACCGCCTGTTTGCTGGACGTCTGGACAGAGATGGAGATTGAGCCCTCTCTGGTCACAGGTATCTCCGGAACGGGGAGCAGGATTGCTTTACCGCCCCGCTGGGCCTCCTGAGTGACCCGGGCGGGAACCCTGACCTGGGCCTCGGCCTTGCCCCAGCGGTCTACGTTGGTTTCGGCGGCCACTCGGTCCGCGCGGGTCACAATGGTTCTGCTGGAGCCGTCCGGGTTTTGCACCGTCGTGGCGACAGAGCCATCCTTCGCCGTTTCCGTGGAGGTCACAGTGCCGTCCTTCGCCTTCTCCACCACGGTCTGAGAACCGTCGGGCCATTTGGTGGTGGTGGTGACGGTTCCTGTTGTCTCGTTTGTCTTGATAGTGGTGGTAGAGCCGTCTGGATTTTTCTGGGTGTTGGTATTGGTATTCCAGGAGGAGCCCCCTCCGCCGTAGGAACCGCCGCCGGAAGAGCCTCCGCCAGTAGCCGGAATGGTCTCACGCTCCATCTCATAGCCGCAGGTGGTACATTCCTTGTGCCGTCTGCCGGCTTGGCTGCTTGTCGCCACCCGGTCTGTGATCCAGGCACTGGCAGTGTGGGCGCCATAGCCAGCCTTTTCACTGTTTTTCGTAATGGGGCAGTCCTTTGCGCTGCATTCATGCCAGTGGTAATTGGAATTGTTGTACCACGATGAGCTCCAGGCGTGGGTGTGGCTGGGATCAGGCTTTTCAGGCGGGTCGGGCTGTTCCGCCGCCGCTACCTCAACTACGTAGGTGGTGTGTGTGCCCTCATAGGTGACGGTCAAGGTTTTGCGGCCCGCCGAGCTGGAGTCGAAACCGCTGACCATTTGCTCAGTGACCGGCACAGTTTTTGTGCTCTGGTCTGAGTAGGCTGCCTCAATGGTGAGCCCGGTCACGTCCAGCTTACTGTTCAGCTTGTAGCTGGTTTTATGCCCGGTGCTGTTGACCCGGATGGAGGTGACTGTGGGCGCGTTAAAGTCCGGAACGGTGATCGAGGCGGAGGTCCCCGCCTCATGCGTCTGTGTTGCACGCAGACGCACAAAGTAGGTTCCAGAGGAGAGACTGGCAATCTCAGTACCAGTGCAGGGCCTTGCGTCGGAGAAGTTCGCTTGGGAGGCGTACTCCATATCTGGTGTAACGCCAAGGATTTTTCCGTTCGATGCGCCCGCCGCAGTGGGGGCGGCGGCGGACAGGCCGGCAGGCGCGGCGGGACCGTCCGCCTTGGCGATGCTCCAGGGGATGTTTTTCGCATCGGTGCTTCCATCGCTCCACTGACAGCCGGATTTCAGCGTGGCGACGGCGGTGTAGCTGCCCACATCGGTCCCTTTGTGCCCGGTCAGGGTGTAGCCGGCCTTTTCCTCAACGCCGGTCTGCTCCGCTCCCGTCCATTTCAGGCCGGTTTTCGCCACAGGGACGGAAATAGAGGTGGGCGGGGGCGTCACATTATCGCCAACGGTCAGCGTACAGGAGGCGGAGAGGTCCGCCGCAGAATCGGTGTAGGCTCCCGGGACTGTAATTTCAATGCGGTACACGCCGTCAGAGACAGGCGTAAACAACGGGTTGCCTCCGTGATAAGCCAGCAGTTCATCCCCGTCATATGTGGTCCGCACCGTTACATACAAATCGTCAGTTTTATAGCCGTCTCCTACTGTTTCATTTGAACTAAGTATGGCGTCAACGTCATTTATACGAATGGCAAGCCTGATGCTTTCCCAGTCCAATGGATCACCGCTGTAAACTGTATTCAATGGGATAAAGATTTCTGACCTATCATCGCCCCCCGTGACATGGACATCCTCCGGGGCAAAACTTACCAGCTTGGACGGCGGCTTTTCCTCGGGGGAATCCTTCTCCGCTGTCCAGTTTCCTCTGCTGTCCCGGACCAGCTTCATGTCAAGATTGTTTCCTTGACAAATGAGCTCAAAATTACCATCAGTGGAATTGGGCGCACTGATGTAAGTATGGCCTATTTTAGGAACATCCCTTGAACCGCTGACTTGAATCGCACCGATGCCGATTCTGGTTGTCCCTGACACACTGCCGCTGATGGTCAAGGTCTGCGTTTGGCCCAGAACAAGGTCTCCGCCGCCCTGGAAGCTGGAAAATACTGGGCTGGTAAGATTGGTCAGGTTCAGAACACTTGAAGGAGAAACAGCAAGCTTTGTGCTGTCATCAAGGACACTGTCCACTGTGGGTGTCAAATTCCCGCCGCTGCCCACCGTAAGGCTGGACAGGTTCTTCAGGGTAAGGCCCTCATTGAGGTTGCCGTTGGCCGTGTAGGTTACAGTAGCGTTTTTAGTGCCGCCGGTGGTGCCATCCACCATGGAGGTGGATGTATAGTAAAGGTTGAAGGTGACATCTCCGGTTACTGGAAAATGCTCAGTGCTGGGAGTAGGAGGGGCAACAACATAATCCATATCAAACAGATGGTTGCTGTCAACAGGTGTTTGCAGCGCCCCGCAGGCGTAAAATTCCCCCATTTTATAGTCGTCTTCCATGTCTATCATGGTAACAGTGGCAGGAATTGAGGAGGAATTGTCCTTGCCGTCAGTGGAGATGCTGCCGGCGTAGATATTACCCATGCCAGAGCAATGCCTGACTATAATTTCTCCGTGCGGACCGGATTGAGCAGACGGAACCTGTCCTGTGGCTCCGCCGCAGAAGAGATGGATGGGATTTACTGTGCTTTTACTGCGAACGACATTCTTCAAGGTGAGTTTATGGCCGTTTGCCATGATGGCGTTTCGTACGGGGTTCGGAAAGGCGAGCTCCAGATCTTCAAAGGTAACGTCTGCCGCCAGGATAATTCCGCCCGCCCGAAGGTTAATACTGGCCTGCGGGCTTACACCACGGATGGTAACCGCCTTGTCGATTACCCAAGGGGCGCTGTTGCTTTGGTTGTCGTTGGTCATGCACGTCCCGCTTATTTCGATAACATCGCCATGGTTGGCGCTTGCCACGATTTCAGCAAACGTTTTTGTGTCCCCAACAGAGATCGTTCTGGTCTGGCTGCCCGCGGCCAGCGCCGCGCATGGAAATGCGGTGGCTATGACACAAGCTGCCAGCAAAGCCGCCGCAATCCGAAACCTTGTTCTGTGATACAAATTTTTCCTCCCTTTCTGCTCCAGGCGCTTAGGGCTTGTTTGAAAAATGTCAATACGCCCAAGCAGCGGCTCTTTTTCCGCCGAACTGCCCCAATTTTTCTTGAAATCCATCCAGGATTCCTGCGAAAAATTGTGTTTGTCTGGCGGAAAAATCCCTCGCCTCTGTGCACATTTCCATTTTTCAAACAGCGCCTAGCACGCTCCCCCGCTCCTGGCGAGAAATCCTGCTGCATGATGTAATTAAACCATATCAAGCTTATTATATCAGATAACAGCCTGTTTCGCAACAGAAATCTTATCGTTTGAGTAGCAGGTGGGAGATTTGAGAGGTTGCTGTCCGCTGTGCGGACTACTCTGCCTGTTCAATGGAGTCCACAATGCTCATTTTGCTGATTCTTCTCAGCGGGATGCAGGTTGCCAGCAGACAGGCGGTTATGGCGAGCGCCGCCGCCTCCAGGGTGGAAATAACAGGCACGGCAGTCAGCCGGAGCTCATCCGCCGCCGCTGCTTTCACAAAGATCGTGCAGATATACCCGGTGACGCCTCCAATCACCGCCGCGATCATCCCGTAGCAGGCCCCCTCCCAGAGGAATACTTTGAACAGGCTCCCGGTGCTCATGCCGATGGCCCGCTGCATTCCGATTTCAGTGACACGGGTGTGAATGTTGGTGTAGACCGTGTTGACAATGTTCAAAAGGCCAATCAGCGCCACAAAGAGAATCAGGCCCCAGGCCAAAAGCTGAATCTGGGCAAAGCTCTCCGCCAACTGACGGTCGGTGTCCTCATAGGACAGCCAGAGAGTCCCGGGGATGCGCCCTGCCAGGGCCTCCACTGCGGCGTCATATTCCGCCCGGTCCACCCCCTCCGCCAGGGCGGGCAGCAGCCAGTTGTAGTCTGACTTTCCCGTGAGCGCAGCGTACAGGTCCTCGTTTACAACAATCTGCACTCCGTTGATAAAGCCGTTGTTGCCCACGCTCAGATAGGTGTCATAGCCGTCCAGGGTGTGCAGCACAGTCAGCTCCCGCCCCGCCACGGTGATGGTGTCTCCGGTCTGAATGCTGGTGCGCGGGATCTCCTGCCCTTCAAAGACCAGCGGCAGAGGGTTCCGGACCATGCAGCCCTCTCCGGCCTTCAGCTTCTCCAGAACCTCCGGCGTAAGGGAGGAAAAGGCCCGGTTCCAGTAAGCGCCGTTCAGCCCCACCACCTGAAAGGTCTCCGCCGGCTGGAGGGGGAGGCCGAAGCCGATCCCGGCCGGACGGCCGTCCTGCCCCTGCTCGTAAAGGGAGAACTGCATGGCGGTCAGCTCCGCCACCCTGGGGTCGTCCCTCATCGCCTGGTACTCCTCGGGGGAAAAGCCCGCCAGCTCGTTGGTGATGGAGTAGTCTCCATAGTGCTCTGCAACGCCGCTTCCGGCGGTGTTCAGCAGGTCCACGCCCCCCTGAAGGGCGATAAAAACAGTGATGCTCATGACCAGGGACAGCACGGTGATCGCCGTGCGGCCCGGGCTGCGTTTCAGGTTGAGACAGGCGTAAAAGAACGCAAAGCTGCGGATTTTCTTCACCCTCCGGCCCCTGCGCCTGATTTTGACCTGATTCCCCGCCATGGCGGCAGTGGGAGACACCCTGGCCGCATACCGGGCGGCGGGAAGGGCGGCGGCCAGGGCAAAAATCAGGGTAATGGCCGCGCTGGCCAACAGGAAAGCGCCCTTTCCGCCGCTGTTTTCCCCAATCAGGCGGTTCAGCTCCCCGGCGTCCCGGGCCAGGAAAATCTCCGGGGAAAGCAGCCCTGTGGCGGCGGTGAGGATGCCTTTTGCCGACAGTGTGCCCAGCAGCAGGCCGACGGGAATGCCCGCAGCGCACAGCAGCAGGACCTGGGCGGAGACCAGACGATAGAGCTGGCCCCTCTCCGCGCCGATTGCCCGGAGGACGCCGTACTGGGTCATGCGCCGGGAAACCGCGATTTTCAGGATATTGTAGATCACCAGCCCGGCGGCCAGTAAAATGAGCCCGCCGGCCAGAATTCCCGCCGCCGTCATGAAGGGGAACCCGCTTTCGGAGACATCCGCCACGTCGGCGGCTTCGGTGCTGTATCGGATGCCCAAGGCGTTTAAAAGCGGGATGTTGTAGGTAGTGTCCAGCTCGTGGACGTTCAAGGCGGAGATCAGGTCATCCATAACAGCCTGGAACGTGTTTTTGTCCGCCACACGGATATCCGCATTGTAGTAAAAATATTCCTCGGGCAGCAGGGCCTTCGCTGTCCCCGGTCCCGCAATGCCGTTGATGGTTCCGGCGGTGTAGTTGAGATAGTTGCTCTCGGTGATGCCCACCAGGGTAAAGCTGGCGGTGAAGTCATAGGACTGGGTCACGACCCCGTGGCGCAGGGCCTTGGAGAGGGAGAGGGTCAGGGTGTCCCCCAGCTTTCCGGAGAAGCCCAGATACCCCAGCACGTCCTCGGGCAGGGCCAGCTCCATGGGAGCTTCGGGCAAGCGTCCCTCTTTTAAGGCGGAAAGGGAGGGGTAAACGGTATTCACATCCTCCTGAAACTCGCTGATGCCCAGAATCAGGCTGTTGTCCAGCTGCACGCTGCCCAACACCGCATAGGTGCCCACGAAGGACAGCCTGGAGTCGTGCTTCAGCGTCTCCACCTGGGCCTCGTTCATCTGGACAAATCCGGCGTGGCGGTTCCCGCCGATGGCGATGGCCTGCTGCTGCCGCAGGGCGGACAGCACACCTATGGACTGCCCGATCACCGCCGTCATCATGGTGGACAGGACGACAGCCAGCAGGATCAGGGCTGAGGTGACCCGCTGGGCCAGCAGCTCCTTCAGAGCCAGAGCATGGCAGTTCTTCATTTCGCCTCCACCTCCGACAATACCCCGTCCACAATGGCAAGCCGGCGCTCCGCCATGGCTGCAATACGGCTGTCGTGGGTGATGACCACCAGTGCCTTCCCCATCTCCTTGCCCACGGTTTTCAGCAGCTCCATCACCTCGCCGCCGCTCCGGCTGTCCAGATTGCCGGTTGGCTCATCGGCGAAAATCACATCGGGCTGGGCGATGAGGGCGCGGGCAATGGCCACCCGCTGCTGCTGCCCGCCGGAGAGCTCATGGGGCAGGTGGGTCAGCCGCTCCTGGACGCCAAGCAGGCCGGTCAGCCTCTGCAGATATGCCTCGTCCGGCTGCTTCTTGTCCAGAAGCAGCGGCATGATGATATTCTCCCGGGCGGTCAGGACAGGCAGCAGGTGGAACTGCTGAAAGATAAAGCCGATGCGCCGGCGGCGGAAGGCGGACAGCTCCCTGTCGGACAGACCGTAGATGTCCCTGCCGTCATAGAGCAGACGGCCGGATGTGGGCCGGTCCAGTCCGGACAGCAGGTGCAGCAGGGTGCTCTTCCCGCTGCCCGACGGCCCCACAATGGAGATGAAGTCGCCGGGAACAATGGTCAGTGAAGCCCTGTCCAGGGCTACGACCCGGTTTTCCCCCTCGCCATAGATTTTGGAAAGCTCTTTTGCTTCGATTTTCATAAAACACCCTCCTTATTTGGTGTAAGGAGAATGTAAAGGGTAAATCTCAAGAAACCCTCAAGATTTGTAATTTGTTTGAAAAGCGGCGGCGGCCACAGCCCCGCCGGACGGAGAATTTTTCAAACACAGCGATCCGCCGTGCTTCCGGCAGAGAAGGCCGCTGGTGTACAGGCCCATGCCGAAGTGCTCCGTATGCTTTTCCAGCCGTTCGAAGGGCCTTGGGCCGCCTTTGAGCAGCTGGTCCGGAAAGCCGGGGCCGTCGTCCGCAACGGAGAGGGACAGGACGCTCTCCTCCAGGGTCAGGGTGATCTCCAGTCTCTGCTTTGCAAAACGCGCCCCGTTTCCAATGAGATTTTCCGCCACAGTCAGAAAAATTCCGTGGTCGATCTCTGCCGTCCCCTCACCGGGCCTGCGGACCGAAGCCTCCAGCGCCGGGGCCAGCAGCCGGGCTGTCTCCTCCAGCTCCGAGCGAAGGACGGCCAGGGGAACGGCAGCGGTCCTCACAGGCATCTGTTCCAGGCGCTGAATGGAGCTCATAGCCTCCACATATGCCTCAATCCTCGCAGTGTAGCTCTCCAGCCGGTCCAGGGCCTGAGGGTCCGGGGGGCCCTGCCGCAGCAGCTTGATGCTGCCCTTCAGTACAGTGACCGGGTTGCGCAGATCGTGAGCAAAGGCGGCGTTGAGCCGCCTGCGCTCCTCCGCCTGCCGCCACAGCTCCCGGTTGGTTTTCAACAGCTCCCGTCTCATGCTCTCGAAGGCCGCGCAGATCTGCCCCAGCTCGTCACCGGAGACGGCGGGGAGGGTGAAGTCCAGGTCGTGGGCCTGGATGCGCCGGGTGCCCTCCAGCAGCAGGTCACTGGGCTCTTTCAGCTTCCAGCGGTAAAAGAGCGCCCCCGACACCGCCAGCCCCATCACCGGAAACAATATCCAGCCCAGCAGGCCGGTGACGTCCAAGACCAGTAGCAGCCGCAGCTGCTCCGGCGTAGGCTGGGGCAGGGGCGTTATGATCCCGTCGCTGCCAATGCTTACCCCGCCCAGGGGATACCGGGAGGCGGCGGTCCTGCACCCCATCCACAGCAGGGCCGCCAGCGCCAGGGCCGTCAGCAGTCCGCAGAAGGCCAGGAGAAAAAACGCCCGCCGCAGGCTCATACCTCTCAGCCGTTCCATTTGTACCCGCACCCCCAGACCGTTTCAATATAGCTGTGGAGCGTATGGCGGGCCAGCTTGGCCCGGATTTTCCGAATGTGCTCCATGACGGTGTCGCTGCTCCCCTCGCCGTCGATGCCCCAGACCGACTCATAGATCCGCTCCCGGTCGAACACCTGCCCCGGGTTCAGGGAGAGCAGCTCCAGAATGTCAAACTCCCGCCGGGAAAGAACCACCGCTTCGCCGTGAACGGTCACGGTCCGGGCGGAGTAGTCCACGGCGCATTTTCCGAAAAAGCGCACGGTGGATGGACTGCTCCTCCGCTGCTCCCGACGCAGGTGGGCGGCAATTCGCGCCGCCAGCTCATCCAGGTCGAAGGGTTTTACAATATAGTCGTCTGCCCCCGCCTGAAAGCCCATGATTTGGTCGGCGGACTCAATGCGGGCCGTCAAAAACAGGATGGGACAAGTGACGTGCTCCCGAATAGTCCGGCAGACGGTCAGGCCGTCCATTTCCGGCATGTTGATGTCCAGCAGGATTAAATCCGGCTGTTTTTCCGCTTCCTGAATGGCCTCCCGGCCGCTGTATGCCGTCAGGACCTCGTATTGCGGGGAAAAGTAGGCGCTTATCATATCTGCGATTCCTCGCTCATCATCCACAACTAAAAGCGTTTGAGACTTTTTTTCACCCCCCTATCGTTTCATTATACCACACAATTCTCAAAATTCCCTCAAGGGCGGAGCTGTTTTCTGGCAGCAGCCGATTCCCCTGATTCGTGCTCTTGGGAGTGCCCTTTCCGCAGATTTTATGTAGGGGCGGCCTGTGGCCGCCCGCAGAGCAGGACACTTTTATCAATAGAAACGGGCGGCTACAGGCCGCCCCTGCGGACAGATCAGGGAAAATCAACCGGGATAAAATGCGCGGGTGGACACTCCATGCACTCTTTGTTCTATTGACAAATACAGGTGGATATTGGTATACTGGAGCCCTGTGGCAGGAAGCCGCAGAGGAGCCAGAAGGCCCCAAATTTTCTGCGAAATAATCAGTGATATCTCCGGTACAGAAGACCGGGGACTGCCAGAAGGCATACCGGATTGGTATGTCTTTTTTACTGTTTGAAAGGGCGGGTGCCGCTGTGACGCTGGAACAGTTTTTTTTCAAATATCCCCGGGGAGCGCTGGCCTTTTCCGGCGGTGTGGATTCCGCCTATCTGCTGTGGGCGGGGATACAGACAGGTGCGGAGATTCGGCCCTGCTTTGTCAAGACCGCTTTTCAGCCGCGGTTTGAGCTGGAGGACGGGAAAAAGCTGTGTGAGCAGCTTGGCGTTCAGATGACAGTAATCGAGTATGACGTTCTGTCCGATTCCCAGATTGCCGCCAACCCTGCCGGCCGCTGCTACCTCTGCAAGCGGCGTCTGTTGTCCATAATGAAGGAGTGGGCGGCGGCGGAGGGCCTGCCCCTGCTGCTGGACGGCACCAATGCCTCGGATGACACGGGGGACCGCCCCGGGATGCGGGCCCTGCGGGAGCTGGAGGTCCGCTCGCCTCTGCGGGAGTGCGGGCTGACCAAGGAACGAATCCGGGAGCTGTCCAGAGAGGCGGGTCTGTTCACCTGGGACAAGCCCTCTTATGCCTGCCTGGCCACCCGGATACCCTGCGGGCGGCCCATCTCCCCAAAGGACCTGGAGCGGGTGGAGCGGGGAGAGGAGCTGCTTGGAAAAATGGGGTTCCGGGACTTCCGGCTGCGGCTGACGGAGGGGGGAGGAAAGCTTCAGGTGCTGGAGCACCAGATCCCACTGGTCCAGGAACGGCGGGCGGATATTTTAGCTGCCTTAAAGACGGATTTTTCAGAGCTCACCCTGGACCTGCAGCCCAGAATTCCGACAGACTGAGGAGGTATTCAGATGGACAACCGGCATGATATTTTACAGCTTCTCCGCCAGGTGGCGGCGGGCTCTGCTACGCCGGAGCAGGCGCTGGCTCAGCTGAAGCGGGCGCCCTTTGAGGATTTGGGCTACGCCAAGGTGGACCTGCACCGGGGGGTGCGCCAGGGGGCGGCAGAGGTGATCTACGGGGCAGGCAAGACTCCGGAGCAGATTGCCGGCATTGCCGCCGCCATGGGAGAGCGGGGATGCCGGAATATCCTGATTACCCGCGTCGGCCAGGAGACGGCCGACCTGGCAGCCCGGACCATCCCCCTGGACTACTACCCTGTCCCTGGATTGGCTGTAGCCTTTCCGGGGAAGCGGGAATCCCTGGGGCATATTGTGGTGGCAACCGGCGGGACCAGCGACATGCCAGTGGCGGAGGAGGCCGCCCTCACCGCCGAATTGCTGGGCAACAGGGTTACCCGGCTGTATGACGTGGGGGTGGCCGGCCTGCACCGGCTGCTGGCAAACCTGGAGCCCTTGATAAACGCCCGGTGTGTTGTGGCCGTTGCCGGAATGGAGGGGGCGCTGGCCTCGGTCGTCGGGGGGCTGGTGGACTGCCCCGTCATCGCGGTGCCCACCAGCGTTGGCTATGGAGCCAGCTTCGGCGGGCTGTCCGCCCTGCTGGCTATGCTCAACTCATGTGCATCGGGGTGCAGTGTGGTGAATATCGATAACGGCTTCGGCGCCGGCTATCTGGCAAGCATGATAAACCAGATGGAGGGCCTGCCTGAATGATTTTTCCGCCCTTTGGGCGGCAGAAGGAGGGATTTTGATGAGAACACTTTATCTGGAATGCAGTATGGGGGCGGCGGGGGATATGCTCATGGCCGCCCTGTATGAGCTGCTGGACGAGGACTGCAAAAAGGACTTTCTGAATACCATGAATGGTCTGGGCCTGCCTGGGGTGGAGGTGACCCCTGTGCCGGCCAAAACCGGCGGCATTGCCGGCACGCATATGAAGGTAACCGTCTCCGGCCGGGAGGAGCATGAGCATGACGGCAACGGGTACGAGCACCGCCGCACCGGACCGGGACGCATTGCTGAGATCATTGATGGCCTGGCCCTGCCCGATTGGGTGAAGGGCAACGCCAGGGCGGTGTACGACGCCATCGCCCAGGCGGAGGCTCAGGCCCACGGCTGCGAGGCGGAGGACGTCCATTTCCACGAGGTGGGGGCGCTGGACGCAGTGGCCGATGTGGTGGGGGTGTGCTATGCCATGTACCTGCTGGACCCGGATCTGGTGACCGCCTCCCCTGTCCATGTGGGCAGCGGAACGGTGAAATGCGCCCACGGCGTCATGCCTGTTCCCGCCCCCGCCACCGCCGCCCTGCTGAAGGGGATCCCCATCTACGGCGGGGAAATCCGGGGGGAGCTGTGCACCCCCACCGGGGCCGCCCTGCTCAGGACCTTTGTCCAGTCCTTCGGCCCCATGGGTTCCTTCGGGAGCATAGAGGCGAAGAAAATCGGCTATGGTGTGGGGACCAAGGAGTTTGAACAGGCCAACTGTGTCCGGGCCTTCTGGGGGGAGGAGGAGCCCTGGGAATCCGGCGATATTGTCGAGCTGGTGTGCAATATAGACGACATGACCCCTGAGGCGCTGGCCTTCGCCTGCCAGAGACTGCTGGAGGCGGGGGCGCTGGATGTGTACACCACCCCCGGCACCATGAAAAAGGGCCGGCCCGGCTGGGTGCTGACGGTGCTCTGCAGCCCCTATGAGGAGGACGGCATCGTCCGCCAGATCTTTGCCCACACCACCACCAACGGCCTGCGCTCCCGCCTGTCGGTAAAGCTCTTTCTCAGGCCCGAGCAGGAGCAGGTTCAGACCCAGTGGGGCCCGGTGCGGGTGAAGGTGGCCAAGGGGTTCGGCACCGTCCACACCAAGCCGGAGTTTGAGGACGTGGCCGCCCTGGCCAGGGCCAACGGCCTGTCCTGTCAGACGGTGTTTGAGGCGGCGATGGAGCAGATCAAGGCTGTGCAGGGCCGCATATGATGCGCCCCGCATACGCCGGACCTGTATCTGACGGGCGGATGATATCTACGCTGCCAAACAGGGAGGAGATTCCATGAAAAAAATATTTGTCATTCTCCTGGCCCTCACGCTCCTGGCCGGGTGTCAGGGCGCTCCGCAGGAGGCGGCCCCCCGGGACAAAAACAGCGTCACCGTGATTATGGGTCCCACCTCAGAGCCCGAGGCGGGATTTGACCCGGCCTTCGGCTGGGGGGCAGGGGAGCATGTCCACGAGCCCCTGCTCCAGTCCACCCTGACGGTGACCAACCCGGATCTGACCATCGGCTGCGACCTGGCCACCGGCATGAAGGTCAGCGAGGACGGGCTCACCTGGACGGTGACCATCCGGGACGGCGTGAAGTTCACCGACGGGGAGCTCCTCACCGCCAGCGATGTGGCCTTCACCTACAACACTGTGAAGGAGACCAGCTCGGTGAACGACTTTACCATGCTGGACCGGGCCGAGGCTGTGAGCGGCACAACTGTGGTCTTCCACATGAAGACCCCCTTCTCCATCTGGCCCTACACCATGGCCATTGTGGGAATTGTCCCGGAGCACGCCTATCACCCGGAGACCTACGGCGTGAACCCCATCGGCTCCGGCCGGTACATTCTGAAGCAGTGGGACCGGGGCCAGCAGGTCATTCTGGAGGCGAACCCGGATTACTACGGCGAAAAACCGAGGATGGAGCGGGTGAACATCCTGTTTATGGAGGAGGACGCCGCCTTTCTGGCCGTTCAGGCGGGGCAGGCCGACCTGACCTATACCTCCGCCCCCTACGCGGACCAGGGGGTGGACGGGTTCTCCCTGCTGTCCGTCCGGACGGTGGACAACCGGGGGGTCAACTTGCCCGTCTGGAACAATGAGTTGACCTCTGACCCGCTGGTCCGCCAGGCCATCAATCTGGGGCTGGACCGGCAGGCCATGATCGACCACGTCCTCAGCGGCTATGGCACCCCCGCCTACAGCGTGTGCGACAAAATGCCCTGGTACAGTCCCGCCGGGGAGGTAATCTTCGACCCGGAGGGAGCTGACGCCATCCTGGATGCGGGGGGCTGGACTCCCGGGCCGGACGGCGTCCGGGAGAAGGACGGGGTCCGGGCGGAATTGACCATCCACTACGCCGCCGGAGACTCGGTGCGCCAGGGACTGGCCGCCGAGCTGGCCAACCAGCTCGGGGAGCTGGGCATCGCGGCGGATATCAAGGGGGTGGGCTGGGACACCGCCTATACCGACGCCCTGTCCAATCCCCTGGTCTGGGGCTGGGGGGCTCACACCCCCATGGAGCTGTACAACATCTACCGCACCGCCCCCGGCTCGGACAGCGCCCTGTACTCCCCCTACTCCAATGAGAGGGCGGACACGCTGATGGACAAAGCCCTGGCCTGCACCGGCCTGGAGGAGTCCTATACTCTGTGGCAGCAGGCCCAGGAGGAGATCGCCGGGGACATGCCCTGGGTGTGGCTGGTGAATGTGGACCACCTGTACTGGGTTCGGGACGGACTCCAGGTGGCCGAACAGAAGATTCACCCCCATGGACACGGGTGGTCTGTCGTCAATAACATTGATCGTTGGAGCTGGGAATGAGACATCGACTGCAATTTGCTGGAAAAAAACTGATCCGTATGGGGCTCCTCCTGCTGGGGGTGAGCCTGACGGCCTTTCTGCTGATGGCGGCGTCCCCGCTGGACCCCCTGCAGACCAACATCGGGCAGGCGGCCCTGGGGAGCATGACCGGGGAGCAGATGGAGAGGCTGGAGGAGTATTGGGGGGTGAACACGCCGCCCCTGGAACGCTATCTGGGGTGGCTGGGGAGCGCCCTGAGGGGGGACCTCGGCACCTCTCTGCTGTACCGCCGGCCGGTGATGGAGGTCATCGGCCAGCGGCTGTCCGCCTCACTGGGCGTGCTGTTCTTCGCCTGGGCGCTGTCCGGGGTGCTGGGACTGACGCTGGGAATGCTGGCGGGCAGCTGCCGCGGGCGCTGGCCTGACAGGCTGGTCCGGGGGTACTGCCTGCTCCTGTCCAGCACCCCTGCCTTCTGGCTGGCCCTGCTGCTGCTCATGGTCTTCTCGGTGTGGCTGAGGGTGTTGCCCATCGGCCTGTCCATCCCCATAGGGGCGGAGGCGGGGGCTGTTACGCTGGCCCAGCGGCTGCACCACGCGGTTCTGCCCGCTGTGACGCTGTCAGTCACCGGAGTTGCCAGCATTGCGCTCCACACCCGGGAGAAGACTGTGGATGTGCTGGACAGCGATTACATCCTGTTTGCCCGGGCCAGGGGGGAGCGGGGGATCCTCCTGCGCCACGTGCTGCGCAATGTGGCCCTGCCAGCCATGACCCTGCAGTTTGCCTCCATTGGGGAGATCATCGGCGGTTCGGTACTGGTGGAGCAGGTCTTCTCCTACCCCGGGCTGGGACAGGCGGCGGTGTCCGCCGGCCTGGGGGGAGACATGCCGCTGCTGCTGGGCATTACGATCATGACCGCGGCCCTGGTCTTCGGGGGAAATCTCGCCGCAGACCTGCTGTACGGCGTGGCCGACCCTTGCATCAGAAGGGGGGCGGCCAGATGAAAAACCGCCGGAAGAGCACCCTGTGCCTGCTGATTCTTGCCGGTGCGGTGCTGTGCGCTGTGGTTCTGTCCGGGGAGATGTTGGCCGGCCAGGCTGCTGCCGCGGACTTTTCCCGGAAAAACCTGTCCCCCTGCCTGGCTTTCCCCTTCGGCACCGACTGGATGGGGCGGGACATGCTGGGGCGCACCCTGGCAGGGCTGTCCCTCAGCATCCGGATTGGCGCGCTCACTGCCGCGGTCAGCGCCGCTGCCGCTCTGGTCCTGGGGACGGCCTCCGCCGCCCTTGGCGGGTGGGTGGACGCCGCTGTCTCCTGGGTCATTGACCTGGTGATGGGCATTCCCCATATCCTGCTGATTATGCTCATCTCCATGGCCTGCGGGCGGGGACTGACAGGGGTGGTGGCGGGAGTGTCCCTCACCCATTGGCCCGCGCTGGCCCGCCTGATTCGGGGGGAGGTGCTCCAGTTGCGCCAGGCCCCATATCTTCAGACGGCCCGGAGGCTGGGGGTGCCCCGGGGGAGGATTTTGCAGAATCACCTGCTGCCCCATCTGCTGCCCCAGCTGCTCACAGGAATGATTCTGCAGTTTCCCCACGCGATTCTCCACGAGGCCGGCATTACGTTTCTGGGCTTTGGCCTGTCTCCGGAGCAGCCCGCCATCGGCATTATTTTGGAGGAGAGCATGGGCTATCTCACCACGGGGCGGTGGTGGCTGGCCCTGTTTCCCGGGCTGTCGCTGGTGCTGGTGGCGGTCCTCTTTGCCATGGCGGGGGAGCGGCTGCGCCTGCTGCTTGCACCGGCCAGTGCTCAGGAGTAGGAGGTGCGGTGTGGAGCCGATTCTGATGGTAAAAAACCTGACTGTCACCTTCACCCGGTACGGCCGATGGCTGTCCCGGGTGGAGCTGCCCGCCATTCGGGACCTCTCCCTCACCGTGGAGCCGGGGCAGGTGGCCGCAGTGGTGGGGGAGAGCGGCGCCGGCAAGAGCCTGCTGGCCCACGCCATTTTGGGCCTGCTGCCCCGAAACAGCAGCGTGTCCGGCGATCTTTTCTTTGACGGCGCCCCCCTCACGCCCCAGCGGTGCGCCCGGCTGCGGGGGCGGGAGATCGTTCTGATCCCCCAGGGCGTTACCTTTCTGGACCCCCTGCTCCAGGTGGGGGCTCAGATTCGCCGGGGGCAGACCGACCCGGACAGCCGGAGCCGCTGCCGCCAGGTTCTGGAGCGGTATGGCCTGGGTCCGGAGACGGAGCGTCTGTACCCCTTCGAGCTGTCCGGGGGGATGGCCCGCCGGGTGCTCATCGCCTGCGCGGTCATGGAAAATCCCCGGCTCATTGTGGCCGACGAGCCCACTCCCGGCCTGGATGCTCAGGCCGCCGGGCGGATTCTGGGCCACCTGCGGGAGCTGGCCGGGCAGGGGGCGGGGGTGCTGCTCATCACCCACGATTTGGAGCTGGCTGTGTCCGCAGCGGATAAGATAACTGTATTCCGGGAGGGCCAGACAGTGGATGAGGCTTCTCCCCTGGCTTTCCGAACAGGAGAAGGGCTGTCCCACCCCTACACCCGGGCTCTGTGGCGGGCCATGCCCCAGAACGGCTTTGAGGCGGAGGAGGATTGACGTGGCGCTGGAAGCACAAAATATCACCTTTCGGTACCGGCGCCGGGGCAGCGCCCCGGTGCTGGAGAATGTCAGCCTTGTTCTGAATCCGGGGGACCGGCTGGGGCTGTCCGCCCCCAGCGGCCGGGGGAAAACCACCCTGTGCCGTCTGCTGGCCGGATATGAAAAGCCGGAGGGGGGGCGGGTGCTGCTGGACGGAATCCCCCTCTCCCAATGCCGGGGCTTCTGTCCGGTGCAGCTGCTGTGGCAGCACCCGGAGGGGGCTGTAGACCCCCTGCTGCGGCTGAAGACCACCCTGAACGAGGCGGGGTCGGTGGAGCGGGAGGTCCTCGACAGTCTGGGGATCCGGGACAGCTGGCTGGAGCGGTACCCTTCGGAGTTGTCCGGTGGAGAGCTCCAGCGGGTCTGCATTGCCCGGGCTCTGCGGCCCCGGCTGCGCTATCTCCTGTGCGACGAAGCCTCCGCCATGCTGGACCTGGTGACCCAGGCCCGGCTTTGGCGCTTCCTCCTGGCCCAGGCGGAGCGGCGGGACCTGGGTCTGCTGGTGGTCAGCCATGACCGGCAGCTGCTGAAACGGCTGTGTACCCGTGTGCTGGCCTGGGAGGATCTGACCGGCCGGTAATTTGGAAAACATCAGGGCGGAGTGTGTTCTCCGTCCTGATATTTTTCTGGGAGAAGCTTCCAGCTTTGCTGGAATCGGGAGGACGGCTATTGACACTAAAATGAGAACAATAGTATAATAGAAGTGTAGCTCCCAACGGGACCTCTTCTGCAGACGGCGATGGAATATGCCCCTCCCTAAAGGGGGAGGACAGGGTTCTCCAAACGTGTCGGAACGGAGATTGCAATGAAAGAAAGTCAGAATAAACGGAGAGGGCCGTCCCTTTTGCTCTCCATCGTGTTGATTTTTTGTGTGTTAGGGACGGTTGTGTATACGGTATCACAAAAAATATCTCGGGAGATGTCTGCTGCGGCCATCCAAAACCTGAGCGAGAGCCTGGATTTGATTCAGAGCACCATTGAGGCAATTCTGCGCAGTGAGGCAGAATTTCAGATTCTGATCGCCCAGGAGATTGCACGGGCTGAAGCTCCGGAGAGCTATATCCGCGCCTATGAGAAAAATCAAACTATGTCGAAAATATCTCTGATTCTGGCTGGAAAAACCCAGGGCATCTCTAACAATGGGGAGGTATTTACCGAGGAGGAGCTGGACTTTTCCGCAGGCGGGACGGTGATGGGGCTGCCGGTGTCGAAGTCCTATGTGAATTATATGGGGACGTGGTCCTACACCATAAAATGTCCCGTGGAGCGGGACGGGCAGGAGATAGGAACGCTCTACGCGGAGTATGTCTACGACGCCATTGATAAATCCCTTCCGGACGGCTTTTACAACAAGCAGGCCTCGCTGTACATCATGGATGCGGTGAATCAGCGGTTTGTTCTGAAGCCCAAGGGGATGGGGCAGCGCAATGCGGGCCACCTGAACCTTGCCGACTTTTACCGCGCCAACAGCGTCAGCGATCCAAACATCCAGGCGGAGGTGGAGGTATGCCTGGCCGGCGGAGGGAATATTCTGTTTTACCACGATATTCGGGGCACGGAGGCCCTCAACTATATGTGGTCGGTGAATAACGGGACAATTTTCCTGGTGGGATATGTGCCCGTTGGAGCAATTCAGCAGGAAGGGAGAACGGTCAGCCAGAATATTTTGATTGTGGTGGCCTCTATGCTGGCGGCTTTTCTTCTGTGCATTCTCCTGTATTACCTCAACTGGAGACAACAGGACAGAGTCTGGAAGGAGCGGGAGGAGGAGCGCAAAATTCACAGCCAGCAGCTTACCCAGGCGCTGCAGGCCGCCCAGATTGCCAGCCAGTCCAAGACCACCTTTCTCTCCAACATGTCTCACGACATTCGCACTCCAATGAACGCAGTGCTTGGCTTTACGAGCCTTCTGGCCACGGAGGCGGAGAACCCGGTCAAGGTCCGGGAGTACACGAAGAAGATTATGACCTCTGGCCAGCACCTGCTCAGTCTGATTAATGACGTCCTGGACGTTTCAAAAATAGAGAGCGGAAAGGTTGTGCTTAGCTATGAGGCCTTTGCACTCAACAGTGTGGTTTCGTCTGTGGACGCCATTATTCAGCAGATGGCCAAGGCAAAAAATCAGGAATTTCATTTGGAAGTGGCGAATATCCGGCATGAGTATCTGATTGGAGATGAGACGAGGCTTAACCAGATTCTAATCAACCTGCTCTCCAACGCAGTAAAATATACGCCGGAGGGAGGACATATCTGGCTGCGCATTATCGGCCTCAAGCAGCGGTCCAGCCAATATGAGCATATCCGCATCGAAGTGGAGGACGACGGATATGGCATGACGCAGGAGTATCTGAAGACCATCTTCGACGCCTTCACCAGGGCGGAAAACAGCACCACGAACAAGGTGCAGGGCACAGGACTGGGCATGGCAATTACAAAGAGCATTGTGGAGCTTATGGGCGGCAGCATTGAGGTGTTCAGCGAGGTGGACCAGGGGTCGCTCTTCCGGGTGGAGCTGGAACTGCGCATTGTGGAAGGACAGACGAACCGGCAGCTTTGGGAAAAGCTGGGGCTCTCCAGAGTTCTGGCTGTAGGCAGGGACCCGGAGGACTTTGAGAATGTGCGTGCGCTGATGGAGGATACCGGCGTTGAGATAACTGCTGCGGCCGGGCCCGGAGAGGCGCTGGACCTGCTGCAAAGGGACGGCGGAGCGTGCCAGCTGATTCTGCTGGATTGGGATGCGCCGGGGCTGGACTGTGCTCAGGCAGCTCAAACACTGCGGGAGAGGCTACAGACCCCCATACCTGTGGTGTTTCTTGCGGAGCACGACGCCCAGGGTGTGGAAGAGGCCCTCAAGATCGGCTGCGCAGCCGTTCTCACCAAGCCCTTTTTCGTCTCGGCCTTTCAGGAGAGGCTTGCTGAGCTGTGGGCGGACGACGGAGAGACTGGGCAGCAGGAGACCGGGAAGGACAGCAATTTGGAGGGAATGTATTTCCTGGCAGCGGAGGACAACGAGATCAACGCGGAAATTCTGGCAGAGCTTCTGGGCATGGAGGGCGCCCGCTGTAAGATTGTGGAGAATGGCCGTCTGGCAGTGGAGTGCTTCCAGCAGTCGGCCGTGTGGACGTTTGACGCGATTTTGATGGATATTCAAATGCCGGTAATGAATGGTCACGACGCCACCAGGGCAGTCCGCGCCCTGGAGCGGGAGGACGCGAAAAAAATTCCCATTATTGCCATGACGGCAAACGCCTTTGCCGAGGACGAAAAGGCGGCGCTGGATGCCGGAATGGACGCCCATGTTGCAAAGCCCTTGGATATTGTGCTGCTGAAGCGCGTAATTAAACAATGTATCGGACGAAAGGAACTGCTATGACCCGAAATGAGTGGAAACAGGTCTGGAGACGGACGGCTGTTTGCCTGACTGCGTTTGCGTTTCTGGCGCTGTCCGGCTGCGGAGGGGAAAAGGAGAACCAAAACCTCCTCCCCAAGGAGAAGGATGATACACGGGTTGTCAATCTGTTCAGCCCCATGGAGAAGATCGACCCCGATGCGGAGAACGTGGCCCGGACCGCCTCGGATCTGACTGTGGTTATGGCGGAAGAGGCCCTGGATGTGACCATGGTGTATCGGACCTATACGGCGGAAGGCTATCAGGACAAGACCTACGACGAGGTGTGCCTGGAACGGGTCCGGAATCATATGGACGATTTGTATCTGCTCAATCCGGATACCGTGCAGATCCTCGGGGCGGAGGGAAGTCTGATGGACCTGTCCGGTCTGGACAGCGCGAAAAATCTGCGGGAGATTATCCTCACCGCCAACACAGTGGACGGAAAGCTGGTGGCTATTCCCCAGGAGGTGGTGGCCTACGGCCTGTTTGTCAATGTGGATATGTTTAAGGAGCATGGCCTCGCCCTGCCGGAGACGCCGGAGGAGTTTTTAAACTGCTGCCAGGTCTTTCAGGAGAACGGAGTTGAAACCCCCATCGGCGCCAACCGCTGGTGGCTGGAGACATTCGTCTTTGCCCAGGCCTACGCGGACCTGTACAACGGGGGAAATACCCAGGCTGAGATTGCGGCCCTCAACAGCGGAGCGGCCAGGTACAGCGACTATATGCGGCCCGGCTTTGAATTCCTTCAGACACTGATCGACCGGGGCTATATTGATGCGGAAAAGGCCCTGGTCAGTGAGGCCATTGAAGCGGAGGGACCTGACTTTCTGGCGGGAAAAACCCCTATTGTCATGGCCTACTGGGGCGCGGCCAATACCGAGACCGCCTATGGCAGGACGGACTTTGAGATGCAGGTCATCGGCTTCCCCAGCAGCCGGGGCCAGATGCCGGTCATGCCCATGACCGGCTTGGCGGTGAGCTCTGGCGCGGAGCATCGGGAGGATGCGGCAGAGGCCTTAAACGTCATGGTTTCTGATGAGGCCCTTAAAATATATTCGGAGACCAACCGGGTAATTTCCCCCTCCAAAAATGTGAAGGTTGACTGTGTTCCGGCCCTGCGGCCCCTCAACGACCGAATTGAGGAGGGAATCTATGTGCTGGGCTCCAATGCGGGCATGAATGTGGAGCAGTGGGGAAACACCTGCCTGATTGTGCGGGAGCTGCTGGGAGGCGCCACAGTGGACGAGTGCATGGCGGCCTTCGATGCGCTTCAGGATGGGGCGCTGGGCTGAGGCATAGAGGGGAGCCTCCATCGGAGAGGCACATTTCAAAGGAAAAAGAGTATCCGGCATAGACGCCGGATACTCTTTTCTTGTGATGAAATTCGCCTGTTCTGGCTAGGCGCTGTTTGAAAATTGGCAAAGTATGACGGAAAAAGAGCCGGCATTGGGGCATGTTGACATTTTTCAAACAAGCCCTAAATATGCTCCAGAAAATCCGCGATAAAGTGAAGGGCCACCCCGATTGGGACTGCGTGACGGCGCAGGGTGCTCAGGTGCAGATAATCGGCGTTTGGATCAAAGCTGTTGATTGCGGCGGCGTATTCCTTCAGCTGGGAAAAATAGGGGACAATATACTCGGTTAAGAAGCCGCCCAGCACCACGTCGCAGTCCAGCGCCATACGGATGTTATTGATTCCGATTGCCAGGTGGCGCAGGAAATCATGCCATAAAATCTCATATTCCAAATCGTGGCGCGCCACACGGGCGAAAAACTCCTTCAGGGTGATGCCCAGGTCGTTGCTGATTCGGTTGGCGGAGCAGTATGCTTCCAGACAGCCCTGCCGGCCGCATTTACAGGGGAGGCCGCCTGTCTCCACGCACATGTGTCCAAATTCCCCGCTGCGCCGGTTGTCCCCCACATAGGGTACGCCGTGGAACAAAACCGCTCCGCCCACGCCGTTTTCCAGGGATAAATAGACCATACTCTGCTTGTCGCTGCGTGTGAACCACTCGGCGTATCCGCCGCTGGTGGCGTCGTTTTCCACATAGACGGGATATGGAATGCTTTGGGTCAAATTGTCCAGAGAGGCGTTGCGCAGGTGCAGGGTGGGAGCGGAGGAGACCCGGCCTCCCCCCAGAGTGATGATGCCGGGCAGGGCCACGCCAACACCCAGCAGCCGTTCCCGGTCAATCCGATTGTCGTCTAAAAACTGCTCCAGCGCCTGAGCCAGAAAGCCGCCCATCTCGCTGAAGTTGATATTCGGCTCTGTGACCAGCTTCTGGTAGGCCAGCTCCCGCAGGCACAGGTCCACAGCCACCATGCGCAGCCGGTTTTCTGTGACAGAAATGCCCACAGCCATGCGGGCGTCGGGCACAATGGACAGCCCGCTGGCCTTCCGCCCCCCTGTGGACTGCTGCTTGCCGGAATCCCGGATCAGCCCCTCCTCCATCAGCTCCGACAGGTTTTGATAGACTGTGGGCAGGCTGAGGCCCAGCTCTCTGGCCAGGCTCTGCCGGGAACAAAAATCCTTGGCGCTGTAGAGATAGCGGTAAATACTGCTGCGGCTGTGCCGGCGCCGGCTGGGCACGACGGTTTCCCGGTCCATGGTCCTCACCTCTTTCCGTGGGGCAGGTTTGTTCATAAAGCTCCAAATCCCGCGCCTTAACTGCGCAAATTTGCAGCAAAATTTCTGATATATCGATAATAACAAAATACTCTTTATAAAACAAGAGATTTAAAATGGTTATTTTCCACAAAATCTTTATGTTGAAACTGTGTATTGCGGACAACATTGCTTGGCTATTGGATTAAAGTGTTGACATCTATAAAGACTCTTTATATAATATAGCTTATCAGAAAGGGCTTTTTAAGACCCGCCCATATGAAGGAGTGTTCCCCATCCAGTTTGAGTGAAGGAGCGGTTTTCATGAAAGTTTATTCTGTCCGCGATCCAGAGTTTGCCCCCTACGGCAAGGTGCTGGAGGGCTATGATGTCACATGCCTCTTGAACGCCATGAAGGCGGTTCCACTGCCCGAGTCGGGCGTGGCCTATGAGCCCGGCATCCCTGAACTGGAGGCCACCTGTACATACGGCCAGCTTCAGAACAACGCCTACGGCGGGATGCCCGTCCAGCTGGGCATGTGCTGGGGCCGCAACACCAGGCTGAACTGCCTGGAGTATCACCGGGACAGCGAGGTGAATGTAGGGACCGGCGATTTTATCCTCCTGCTGGCCAAACAGGATGAGATCGTGGACGGCGTGCTGGACACTGCCAAGGTAAAGGCATTCCAGGTTCCCGCAGGAGCCGTTGTGGAGGTTTACGCCACCACCCTGCACTACGCCCCCTGTCATGTGAATGAAGAGGAGGGCTTCCGGGTAGCAGTGGTCCTGCCCCGGGGCACCAACACCAATCCTTCCGGCGCAAAGCCCCTGAACGAGGAGGACAAGTGGCTCACCGCACGGAACAAGTGGCTGCTGGCCCATGCTGACAGCGCAGAAGCGGCTCAGGGGGCCCATATCGGCCTCCGGGGCGTGAACATCGACATCACCAACGAGATATAAGGAGGAGTTTTTATGTTGACCAATATTCCCCAGGTCAAGCTGGGCGTCATCGCGGTCTCCCGGGACTGCTTCATCATCGACCTTTCGGAGCGCCGCCGCTCCGCCATCGTGTCCGCCTGCGCCAAAAACGGCCTGGACATCTACGAATGCCCCGTCACCGTAGAAAATGAGAAGGACATGCTCAAGGCTGTTGAGAATGTGAAGACTGCGGGCTGCAACGCCCTGGTGGTCTTTCTGGGCAACTTCGGCCCCGAGACCCCCGAGACCCTCATTGCCAAGCACTTTGACGGCCCCTGTATGTATGTGGCCGCCGCCGAGGGAGACGGCGACCTCATTGACGGCCGGGGCGACGCCTACTGCGGGATGCTCAACTGCTCCTACAACCTGGGCATGCGTCACCTTAAGGCCTTTATCCCCG
>JAAVYL010000105.1 GCA_022791075.1 Lawsonibacter sp.
CCGGTGACCATGGTCTGATACCCCTCGGGCAGGCGGCGGATGAAGGAGTGGGCGTTGGCGCTTTTAGCAGCCGCGATGCACTCCTCGTCACTGGCGTCCAGCCGGCCATAGCGGATGTTGTCCATAATGGTGCCGGTGAACAGGTGGGTGTCCTGGAGTACCGCCCCCAGCGACCGGCGCAGATCGTCCTTGCGGATGGCCTTTACATCAATGCCGTCGTAGGTGATAAGTCCGCCCTCAATCTCATAAAACCGGTTGATCAGGTTGGTGATGGTGGTTTTGCCTGCGCCAGTGGAGCCTACAAAGGCGATTTTCTGTCCCGGGTCGGCATAGACCGACACGTCCTTTAAGATCCGCTTGCCGGGGACATAGGAGAAGTCCACATGGCTGAACCGCACAGCCCCCCGCAGCTCGGTGAGGAAATAGTCCTCCCCTGGAACACTGCGCACGGTGCCCCGGATCAGGTGGAGGGAGGGGATTCCGTCGGGGCCGGGGTACTTCCAGGCCCAGCCGTGGTTGGCCAGCATGGCAGGATCAGGAACGGACTCCGGGTCGGTAATCTCGGTGAGAGCCTCGTCCGCTCCTACGAATACCGGAACCAGCTCCATACCATTGCCGCGGGGGGTCTTCCAGGCCCAGGTACGGGGCCGGCCAGGGCCAGTAAAGAGGGAGAGGGTGCCGTTGGCGTCCTTTTCCGCCGCAGTCAGGGTGACGGAGCCTTCATTTACCTCGGCGGCGGTGTCCATAACCTCAAAGATGCGCTCCGCGCCCGCCATGGCGGACAGGAGGGTGGTCATCTGCTGGGATATCTGGTTCAGGGGCTGACCCACCTGCCGGGAGTAGTTGAGATAGGTGGCCAACCCGCCCAGGTCGAAGCCCTGGAGGACGGAGAGCAGTCCGCCGAAGGCGGAGGTGAGGGCATAGCTGATGTTCATCAGATTGCCCGCCACAGGCATGATCATGGTGGAGTAGAAGTTGGCCTGCTGGGCGGCATCCCGGTATGCGTTATTCAGGGCCTGGAATTTTTCCTTCGTCTCCTCCTCGTGGGTGAAAGCCTTTACCACCTTCAGCCCTTCAATGACCTCCTGAATTTCGCCGTTGACGGCGCCCAGGGCTTTTTGCTGCTTCTGGTAAAATTTCCGGCTGCGTCCTCCCAGCTGCTTGAACAGGAGCATGGTGAGTGCCAGCACCAGGGCGGTCACAAGGAACAGCTTCCAGTTGATAAACAGCATCAAGGCCACCAGCCCCACGAACATCAGACAGCTGGAGAACAGGGAGACGACACTCTGCTGGAGGGCCATCTGTACATTGTCTGCGTCGTTGGTAAAGCGGCTCATCAGCTCCCCATGGGGGTGCTGGTCGAAGTAGGAGAGGGGGAGGGTCTGCAGGCTGCGGAACAGGTCCTTGCGGAGCCGGTTGACCCCTTTCTCGGCCAGGCGGACCATCATGGCGGACTGGCCGTAGGTGGCCAGACAGCCCAGCAGATAGATGCCGGCCAGCTGGAGAATAGCCAGGCCAAGGCCGGCAAAGTCGGTGCAGCCCGACCAGATAAAGCTGTTGATGATGGGCCGCATCATATACGACCCGCCCAGGTTGGTTCCGACCGATACCAGCAGGCACAGCAGAACGAAGAGCAGGGGCAGTTTGCTTTTGGTGAGATAGCCCACCAGACGGACCATGGTCTTTTTCATATTTTTGGGTTTGACAAAGCCCCCTCTTGGGGCGTGATGAGGTCCTGGCATTATTCGCCCACCCCCTCTTGCTGAGATTGATAGATCTCCTGATAAATGTTGTTTTCCGCCAGCAGCTGGTCGTGAGTGCCGTGGCCGGCGATGTGGTCGTCGTCCAGAATCAGGATCTCGTCGGCATACTGCACCGAGGAGATGCGCTGGGCAATAATGATAACGGTTGTGTCCTTCAGATTTTTGTGGAAGGATTCCCGGATAGCGGCCTCAGTGGCCGAGTCTACGGCAGATGTGGAGTCGTCCAGAATAAGAATGGCCGGCTTCCGGAGCATGGCCCGGGCGATACACAGCCGCTGCTTCTGTCCGCCGGAGACGTTGGTGCCCCCCTGGGTCAGTTGGGTGCTGAAGCCCTCGGGCAGACCCATGATAAAGTCGTAGGCCTGGGCGTCCTTCGCAGCCTGGACGATTTCCTCCTCAGAGGCGTCCGGCTTGCCCCACACCAGAGTCTCCCGGATGGTGCCGGTAAACAGGATGTTGGACTGGAGCACCATGCCGATCCTCCCCCGCAGCTCCTCCAGGGGGTAGTCCCGCACATCCATCCCATCCACCAGGACGGACCCGCCGGTGACGTCATAGAACCGGGGAATCAGATTGACCAGGGAGGATTTGCCGGTGCCTGTGCCCCCCACAATGGCCACAAACTGGCCCGGCTCCACAGAGAAGCTGATGTGGGACAGCACATCGTCTCCGGCGCCCTCCGCAGCGTATTTGAAGGAGACGTCCTTAAACTCCACCCGGCCCTTGGGGGAGGGGAGAGGGAGAGCCTCGGCTTTGTTCTGGACAGAGGGAACGGCCTGCAGCACCTCGTTGATCCGCCGGGCGCAGGCCTGCGCCCGGGACAGCTGGAGCAGAGACATGGCTACCATCATCACGCTCATGAGTACCTGCATGATGTAGGACAGGAAGGCGTTCAGGTCGCCCAGCTCAAAGGCTGCCCCCATGACCATGCGCCCCCCGAAGTAGAGCACAGCCAGGGTGGCTCCATTCATGCACAGCATCATAATGGGCATGATGGCGATGATCCGCATTCCTACGGTGAGGCCGGCCTCCATCAGCTCATCGCTGGAGCGGTCAAATTTTTTTCGTTCGTGGTCCTCGCGTACGAAGGCCTTCACCACCCGGATGGCCACCAGATTCTCCTGGAGCACGTTGTTGAGCCCGTCAATTTTCTTTTGCATCACCTCGAAGAGCCTGGTGCAGATTTTCATTAATACGGCGATTGCCAGCACCATCAGCGGGATGATCGCCAGCAGCACCAGGGCCAGCCGGGCATTGAGATAGAGGCTGACCCCCAGGGCAGCAATGAGCATCACCGGGGCCCGAACCAGCATACGAAGCCCCATGGCCAGCATCATGGTCATGGCATTTACATCGTTGGTCATACGGGTGATGAGAGAGGCGGAGGAGAAGCGGTCGATATCTGCAAAAGAAAAGTTCTGAATCTGATTAAACAGACCTTGACGCAGATTTCCGCCAAAGCCCTGGCTGGCGAAGGCGGCGTATTTTGCGGCCAGCACGCCGCAGGCCATGGACAGGGCGGCCAGAATCAGCATAGCTGCTCCCAGCTTGAAAATGTAGCTTGTATCTCCCGAGGGGATGGCTGTATCCACAATCTCCGCCATCACCAAGGGAAGCAGCAGCTCGCAGATTACTTCTAAAACAATGAGAATGGGCGCTTTGACGGCGTCCTTTTTGTAGCCCCCTAAATGGGTCAGGAACAGGGAAAGCAAGGGTATATCACTCCTTTGATTGGGAATCTGGGGCGGAGGAGAGGAGATTATTCAGCATCCGCCGCTGAAGTTGGGCCAGCTGCAGTAGCTCCTCCTCGGTAAAGTCTGCCATCATGCGGGTGGAAACCCGGCGGAAGACGTTCCGACAGCCCTCCACTGCGGCGGATCCCTTCTCTGTGAGAATCACCCGGTTGCGCCGGGCATCGTTCTGCCAGGGCTCCCGGCGGATATAGCCGTCCCGCTCCAGGCATTTGAGGGAATTGGCCACGGCGGCAGGGGAGACGTGAAGCAGGTCGGCCAGTTCTCTTTGGGCCTGACACTGCCCCTCCGGGTCCTCCCCGGCAGACTGGAGGATGGACACCAGCATGGGGTGGCCCACCTCCTTTAAACCGGCAGCGTTCAGCTCTGCCTGGACTGCCGCTCTGTGGGCCTGATTCAGGCTGCGTGACAGCAGCTCCATCTCGTGAAACGATGCTTCCACGAGGATAACCTCCTTTCAACAAAATCGTCAACCGATTAATAATTAACGCGTTTATCATTTTACCCGGTCAGGAAAAATTGTCAAGGATTTTTTGGGAAGTTAAAAAATTGTTTACAGACGATACTGCACATGCCAATACCATGAGGCCGGCCTTGTCTCCACAAAAAAGAAAGACCTCTGACTCGATTGGGCAATCGAGCAGAAGTCTTTTTATATATAAATCTATAACGGATGATAGAGCAGGGGTATGCCTGCAATAGGTGGCCAGCAGGGATTAGGCTCTCATCGAAATTACATGACAGATGGCCTGGGTCCGATTTTATCCGCTATGCGGTCGATCCTGTTTTGCAGCCGCTCCAGCGTCATCTGCATGGCCTCCCGGTCTATATTGAGGTCGCTGGCAGACAGCTCTGCCAGTGCCAGCATCTGTTCAAGGGTGTGAGAGATCTCCGCCAGCGCCGTATCGACATCTTGGATTGACAATAGAGGATCCGGGAACGAATTGGATTTAGGTTGAGACATGAAATGCACATCCTTTTTTAATCAGCTGTCTATAGCATAACACAGATATCTGCTAAAGACAACGGGAAAATATATCTCCAATTTCGAAACAACGCAAAAATTCCCGCTCAGCTCCCCGTGCTGAATGGGAAATATTTGTGCAGTTTATCTAAATTTTATCTGCGCTGCAGGGAGAAAAATTGAGCAGCCTTTCAATTTACCGGAAAAATCGGAGATTCTTAAAACAGTTGCCTATCACCATAAGATTTTTCTTATGACTATATATGAAAAGCTGTATTTTCAATTTTTGAATGGCGGAAGTACAATAATACCAAGCTGCCAGGCAGAAGAGCGGCAAGAAGCCAAAATCAATACGAAAGCGGAGAGGGCAACCATGAAAAAAGGAAAACGATTCAAAGAGCTTATGGAAAACGACGGACTTGTGGTGGCGATGGGGGCATCGACACCATTGATCGCAAGCCTGATTGAGCGTGCGGGCTTCAGTGTGGTAAACGTAACAGGGGCAGGCTTAGCCAACATGAATTTTGCTCTTCCTGACTACGGTATGATTACCATGACAGAACAGGTTGAGATCATCAAGCGTATTAACGACGCAACAACCCTTCCGCTGATCTGCGACCTGGATGATGGGTATGGATCTGCAATCAACGTATATCGCACCATCTCCGAGGTCTCGCGGCTGGATGTAGGCGCCGTATTTATCGAGGACCAGCAAAACCCGAAACGCTGTGGTCACTTCGAGGAACATGCGATTATTCCGTTGGAATCCATGGTCGGCAAGATTCATGCGGCGAAGGACGCTTCACTTGACCCGGATATGCACCTGATGATTCGTACAGATGCGCTGTCCGCTACGGGGAGCTTTGAACGGACCCTGGAAATTGCCCAGGCCTACGTGGAGGCCGGCGCCGACTCCATCTTCATTGAAGCGATTCAGACCGAGCAGCAGATCCGTGATATTCCCAAACGGTTTCAAGTGCCTGCTGTCATTAACCTGGTGGAGAAGGGGAAAACCCCCATGTTTCCCAATGCGGAGCTGGAGAGGATGGGATATAAGATTGTATTTTATGGAAATGCTCTGCTGAAAGCCAGTATGCTGGGTGTCATTAACATGCTGGAGTATGTCAAGGAATACGACACCACCGAGGGCTGTGACAACCAGCTGATGATTCCATCAGAGCTGCGCCATGAGATTCTGAAGAAGGAGACATACCGGGCACTGATTCATAAATATCAGTGACGCAGAGAAAAAGCAATGAACAGTTTAATGGTTGTCGCCCTCACAATGACGCTGGGCTATCTGCTAGGCCGGGTCAGGGTCAGGGGGCTGTCTCTTGGAACCTCTGGTATTCTCCTGGTGGCGCTGATATTGGGACATTTCGGTTTTGTGGTTGCCGCAGACATTAAAAATATCGGTTTGGCCTGCTTTGTAACCGCTGTTGGCATAATTGCCGGTCCCACCTTTGCGGCAAATTTTAAAAGGGGGGCGTTGCAGTACATCATTTTGGGAGCTGTTACCATCGTCTTGGGTGCGCTGGTTTGTATCGTGATTATCAAGCTGAGCGGGATATCCACTGCCCTGGCGCTGGGGTTGTTGAACGGCGCGCTGACCAGCACCCCGGGGCTGGCGGCCTCCCTGGAGGCGACGGGAGACCCCATAGCCTCTGTGGGTTACGGGATCGCTTACCCCTTCGGGGTGTTGGGAGTGGTACTGTTTGTGCAGATTCTGCCCCGCCTGCTGAAGACGGATGTTACAGCAGAGGTGAGGGAAATGGGAACGCCGGACGGGGCGGCGGAGGGAATGGGGCGCGGGGGAATCCAGGTAGAACCGCTGGGAATATTCCCCTTTGCCGTGGCTTTGGCCATGGGAGTGTGGCTTGGCGGCGTCAAAATTCCGATGGGGAGGGGGGCGGCGTTCAGCCTGGGAATCTCCGGCGGTCCGTTAATTATCGGGCTGATGCTGGGACATTGGGGGAAGATAGGGCCAATCTCTCTCAAAATCAGGAAAAGTACCATGGAGACCATACGTGAGCTGGGACTTGCCTGGTTTCTGCTGGGGGCCGGAACAGAGGCCGGTCAGGGATTCGCAGAGGTGCTGAAGGAGTATGGAGTGATATTATTTTTCTTTGGCGTGCTGATGACTCTGATTCCTATGGTTTGCGTCTTTTTTGTCGCCAAAAGGTGGATGCGTTTGACCACAATGAATGCCCTCGGCTCCATTTGCGGAGGTATGACCAGTACGCCGGCGCTGGGCTCCCTGATTGCTGTGGCGGGGTCAGACTCCGTGGCGGCGGCCTATGCAGCCACCTACCCTGTAGCCTTGGTGATGGTAGTGCTGTCTGCTCAGTTTATTGCTGTTCTGCTGTAGGGGCAAAGCTTTTCAGTGTCAGGTCAACCAAAAATTGCTGGGCATAGGTGAGGGAACGCTCTGTATCATAAAAAAGGTAGAGATCACGGACGGAATATTTGCTGTCCAGAACAAAGTACGACAGGGTGCTGGTTTGATACTGAAACGGGACGTCGTTCTGCGTTACATATGGTACAAGGGAGATACCCAGGCTGGCCTCGGTGTACTCCAACGCAATGTCTGAGTTGTAGGCCTCTATCGCGATACAGGGGGTAAATCCCACCTCACGGACCATGTGATTAAACGCAACCCGGCTGTTTCGCAGCGGATCAAGGAGAATAAACCGCTCGTCCTTGGCCAGTTTCAGGGAAAACGGAAAGGCTGGATTGCCGGCGGCAAAGCGAATGCTGTCCAGCTTTTGGGCAAATGCACTGTGACGGTTGGCCACAAGATAGTACCGCTCCTCGTTGAGCAGATAGCAGCCAATCCGGCTGGAATCAGGGGGGCTGTTGCTCAGGGCAAAGTCCAGCTTTCCATTCAGGATCATACGCTCGAAGTCAGTGGATTTTCCATCAATAAAGTGCATGGTGACGTTTGAATAGGTCTCCACCATGACGGGAAGCAGCCGGGACCAGACAGAACGGCAGCGGGGGATGGAGGAGCCAATGATGATTTTTCCCCGGGCGCCGGACTTCACATTATGAATGTCCTGAAGCATTAACTGGCTGGTGCGCAGGATATCGTGGGCAGCGCGCACAAAGCACTCTCCCTCGGGGGTCAGCCGCATGGGCTGGGCCCGGCGGTCGAAGATGGGGGCTCCGATTTCCTCCTCCACAGTAGCCAACGTCTGACTGAGGGCAGGCTGAGAGATGAAGAGCTTTTGAGCCACATCCGTGAGATTTCCGGATTTGGCAACCATCAGGATCCGTTCCATCTGGGTCAGATTCATAGAGAGTTCCCTGCTTTCCATATAATAAGGTTTTTGTTATGAGTGATGTTACCACAGCACAGAGGAAAAGTAAAGGAGGATGGTGAAAATGGGACAAGGAAAAACAATCGTGGAGAAAATCCTGTCGAAGGCCAGCGGCATTGACGCCGCCGCAGGAGACATTGTGACGGCTCCAGTGGATGTGATGTTCTGCCATGACGGAAACCGTCCGCTGGGCGCGGAGGTCTTCGACTCCTATGGTGCGGCCAGGGTATGCGACCCCCGGCGGGTGATTCAGGTCATCGACCACGCCCCGTCCTGTCCCACGGAGAGTGTTGCCAAAATGCACGCTTACATGCGGGACTTTTCCAGGCGGCAGGGAGTAAAGCTCTATGAGTGCGGGGAGGGCAGCTGTCATCAGCTGATTTCGGAACAGGGGCATGTAAAGCCTGGCTCCATTGTAATTGCCACAGATTCGCATACCTGTACGCATGGCGCCATGAATGCGCTGGCCACAGGCGTGGGCGTGAGCGACCTGACCTGTGCGATGATTACAGGGGCGCTGTGGTTCCGGGTGCCCGAGACAATTCAGGTGGTGCTGACCGGAGCCCTGCCTGCCGGAGTATACGCCAAAGACGCTATTTTGTATCTGGCAGGACTTCTGGGGGCGAATGGGGCCAATTATCAGGCCCTGGAGTTTTGCGGTGAGGGTGTGGGCACTCTGTCTGTAGAGGAGCGCATGACAATTACCAATATGGTGATTGAACTGGGCGGAAAATGCGGAATCATGCCCTGTGACGAGACGCTGCGCAGGTGGCTGAACGGTCGGGTTCAGGGAGAAATTGAGGGAGTCAGGGCGGATGCCGGCGCCAGGTATGTCCGGACAGTGGAGGTGGCGCTGGACAAGCTTTGCCCACAGGTGGCAAAGCCCCACAAGGTGGACAATGTTTCACCAGTTGCAGAGGTGGAGGGAACCCCTGTCCAGCACGGAATTATCGGCACTTGTACCAACGGCCGGATCGAGGATTTGGAGGCCGCTGCAAAAATCCTTGAGGGGAGACAAATTGCGCCCGGCATGACGCTGACCGTCTCGCCAGCCTCTAAAACGGTCTACCTTGAGGCTGTAAGCAGGGGCTATATTGAAATCTTTCTGAGGGCAGGGGCCACAATCGCAATTCCCGGCTGTTCCGGGTGCTCCGGCGGGGCCTATGTGGGTGTGCCAGGGGACGGCGAAGCGGTTATTACAACTGCGAACCGTAATTTTAAGGGCAGGCTCGGCAATGCAAACAGCTTTCTCTATCTGGCGTCTCCGGCTACAGTCGCGGTCTCGGCCCTGACCGGGAAAATCGAAGACAGCCGCAGATTTGTGAGGTGAACGGTATGCAAATGGTGTTCAAGGGACGTGTATTCCGCTTTGAGGATGACATCAATACAGATTATATCATCTCCTCTAAAAACAAATCTAAAATACTGGACCAGAAGGAACTGGCGCAGCACCTGATGGAGGATATCCGCCCTGACTTCTTCAAGGAGATTTCTCCCGGAGACATCATTGTTGCAGGGGAAAACTTTGGCTGTGGTTCCTCCCGGGAGACTGCGCCTATTGTAATCAAGGAGGCCGGGATTGCAGCGGTTGTTGCCAAATCCTTTGCCCGCATTTTTTACCGCAACTGCATCAACATCGGACTGCCCGTTGTCACATGTGACACGGAGGGGATCAGGGAGGGGCAGGAGTTAACTGTTGACGTTGCCGAGGGCTTTGTACAGGCTGCCGGAGCACCCGGGCTGATAAAGACCGCCCCCTATCCTGCACAGGTCAGGGAGCTGATGGAGGCGGGGGGAATGCTGGAGTGGCTCAGAGCAGCCGGAAAAATTAAATGACCCAATCGCCGTTTTATACAGTCAGAGAAGAAAAAAGAGAGGAGAATCAGCGATGGAAAGAATTTGGGACAAATTTGTAACAGAAGAGGACCAGGCGGTGTTTCAGGCTGCCGGCTACGGTAAAAGCATTGGATATGGAAAACGTCCTGCGCTGGTAGTCATCGACGTCCACTACAGCTTCCTTGGCGATGAGCCGGAGGATATCCTGGAGTCAGTGAAGAAGTACCGCACCAGCTGCGGGCGGAGAGGCTGGGCAGCTGTCGCAGCCATTGAGAGACTGCTGGCCGTATTCCGGGAGAAGAATTTCCCCATAGTTTATACCGTCAGTGAGCGCCGAAAGGATTTCTTCGACTCCGGCGTGCAGCGGGGCAAGAACTTCAGGCATGAGGAGTCCACCACGCTGATTGGGAGCAAGGGCGCGGAGATTCCACCCCAAATTGCGCCCAGGGAACAGGATATTCTCATCAGTAAGAAAAAGCCCAGCGCCTTTTTTGCTACCCCGCTGATGAGCTATATGAACGACCTGGATGTAGATTCCATCTTCGTCGTCGGCGGGACTACCAGCGGCTGCATCCGCGCCACAGCATTGGATTCGTTCTCCTATAATTTCAAGACCACCATTGTGGAGCAATGCGTATTTGACCGCTTTGAGAGCTCCCACGCCATGAATCTGTTTGATCTGAACACTAAATATGTTGATGTTGTGGACCTGGAAGAGGCAATCCATTATCTGGAGACGCTGGAGGTCAGAGCCTGAGCTTTGACAAAATCGGAACATCACATTGTGAACATTACATTGGAGGAAAAAAGATGAAAGCGAAAAAACTGTGTGCGGTCATTCTGACCTTGGCAATACTGTGCAGCCTTGCTGCCTGCGGAGAAAAGCCAAATTCCACCGGCTCAAATTCCGCCCCTGGAGGAAGCTCCGGCAGCGGGCCAAATTCCGGTGATACCATTTCCATCAGTTCAAAAAAGATCATCTCTCTGGGTGGAGGGGTTTCCGGCGGTACCTTTGCCATGCTGGGCGCCGGTATGGCCTCTGTGATCACCAACAACGTTGAAAACCTTTCTGTCAACTGTGAGGGAACCTCCGGCAGCGTAGAGGCATGTAAGCTGGTCGGCTCCGGAGATCTGGCCTTTGCTCTGAGCGCCTCTGACGCTTTCTATACTGCCACAGTGGGAACCGGCAGCTTTGAGGGTGCGCCGATTGACGGCCTGCGCATTGCCATCGGCGGCTACAACGCCCCGTTCCATATCATTGTCCGCGCCGACTCGAATATTTATTCCATGCAGGACCTGAAGGGGAAACGAATTACTGCTTCCGCAGGGAATACTATCCAGAACCAACTGCCGTTCATTATGGAGGCCTACGGCTTTGGACCTGACGATTACACCGCAGTTCCCTTGAGCCAAAGCGAGGGGGCCGACGCCCTGAAGGACGGAAATGTAGACTGCATTATCCAGACGACAGGAATCGGGACCTCCGCCTATATGGACCTGACAACCAGCGTTGACTGCCGCTTTCTCTCCATGGACCAGGACAAGGTAGACGCGATCCACGAAAAGCTCCCCTACGTTGTGCAGGAGACTATTCCTGCCGGCTCCTATAAGGGGCAGGACGAAGAGATACTCTCCTGCACCACCACCAACTTCCTGATTTGCGGTGCGGACGTTCCGGATGAGATGGTCTACGCTGTGGTTAAGGCGCTCCACGTCCACAACAACGAGTTCGCCGACATCCACTATCTGGGCGCCGCATTTACTCCGGAATTTACTGTGGCCAATCAAGTCATCGAACTTCATCCCGGCGCTGTTCAATACTACAGGGAGCTGGGACTGATGTGACACACTGTTTCACTGGCGGATAGGAGTGTATTTCGGCAGCGGCAGGTCCACCTTACAATCCTGCCGCTGCACGGTGATTTAAAGTATTGCCCTTGTCCCGTTCCTATGAGAGGAGAATAGATTATGGATTATGAAGAAACCCGAGCGGACAATGCCGCAAAGCTAGAGTTCGCCCCGGAGAAAGCCGATCCGAACCTGAGTGATGATGTGGATTTCGGCCAGCCGGAAAATGATTCCAGAAGCTATCGGGCTTTCCTGACATTGTTTGCAGCTCTGGCCGCTCTGCTCGCCCTGTTTCACCTGTACACAGCGCAGTTTGGCATTCTCACCGGCGTGCGCCAGCGGGCCGTGCACCTGACCTTGGTACTGGTCCTCACCTTCATGATAAAGCCGGCAAACCGAAAAAAACAGCGCACCCATCTGCCGCCTTTTTATGACTGTCTGTGCATATTGGGTGCACTGGCCTCCGGCGGATATATGTATGTTATGGATGCGGAGCTCTCCGCACGCACCGGTACCATATATATCATTGACGTGGTGATGGGAACCATCCTGATCCTGCTGATTCTGGAGGCCTGCAGAAGGCTTATGGGCTGGGCCCTGCCTGTGGTCTCTCTGGTTATGATTGCATACGCATTTTTTGGGCAGTACTTTCCGGGAATCATTGCCCATCCCGGATACAGTCTGAAACGGATCATTGGTTATCTGTTTCTGGGGACGGAGGGAGTATTTGGCACAGCTCTCAATATGTCCTCCACAGTTATAGCCATTTTCATTATTTTTGGTTCGTTCCTGAAGTACACCGGAACCGGGGATTTTGTCACCGATTTTTCCATTGCCGCATTCGGACGTGTCCGCGGGGGTCCGGCCAAGGTGGCCGTGATTGCCAGCACGCTGTTTGGGTCCCTGTCCGGCAGCGCAGTGGCTAACGTTGTGGCCACAGGCTCCTTCACCATCCCGCTGATGAAGCGTGTGGGCTATGAACCCCGCTTCGCTGGTGCCGTAGAGGCGGTAGCCTCCTCCGGAGGACAGATTATGCCGCCCGTTATGGGAGCAACTGCGTTTGTAATCTGTGACGTTCTGGGGATGCCTTATATTGGGGTCTGCCTGTGCGCGCTGGTGCCGGCACTGCTGTACTATGTGGCGGTCTTTATTCAAGTGGACCTGCGGGCTGTGAAGCTGAACCTGCGAGGTCTGCCGGCCGACCAGCTCCCCGATTGGAAACCGATTCTCAAACACGGCTGGCTCTCCTTTATGCCCATCGTTCTTCTGGTTGTCCTGCTCAACTGCTGGTCTGCCTCCAAGGTCGGGTTCTGGGTCATTGTCTGCTCTGTTGTTCTGTCCTTTGCCCACAAGGAGACCCGGATGACCCCCAAAAAATTCCTTGATGCCCTGGTGGACAGCGGAAAAGGAATGCTGGAGGTAGGCGCCTCCTGCGCAATCTCCGGCATTGTGGTGGGGGTATTTGGCTTGACCGGACTGGGGCTTAAATTTTCCAATGTTCTGGTCACCATTGCCGGCGGGAACCTATTTGTTCTGCTCCTTATGACCGCTGTTGCCTCCATTATTTTGGGTATGGGTATGTCAACACTGCCCGTTTATCTGATTCTGGCCACACTGGTGGCTCCGGCCCTGATTAAAATGGAAATTCCTCCTATCGCGGCCCATCTGTTTATTTTCTACTACGGGATTATTGCCGCTATTACTCCTCCAGTGGCCATCGCGGCTTATGCGGGGGCCAGCATTGCGAAGGAAGATCCCATCAAAGTGGGGATTACTGCCTGCCGACTGGGGGTTGGAGCCTATATTCTGCCCTTTATGTTTGTCTATGGCCCCGCATTGGTTTTGCAGGGGAGCGGACCTGAAATTGTGCAGAGCATTGTCACAGCCGTAATTGGAATTGCCTGTCTTGGCATGTCCTTCGAGGGGTATGTCTACGGGGTTGGGCAGGTCGGGAGGCTCTCACGTGTTCTGCTCATTGCCGGCGCGCTCTGTCTGACAATCAGCGGTACCGTTACTGACCTGGCCGGACTGGCACTGGTGGCGGGAACCGTCATATGCAGTCTTGTCACAAGGGGAAAGGGCAGGACGCTTCAAATAAATCAGAAAAGGGATGAGCAGCCGTGAGCTATTTGGATGAGCTGTATCAGCTGGATGGAAGGATTGCCCTTGTAACCGGCGCTGGGCAGGGAATTGGCGAGGCGGTCAGTCTTGCGCTGATGCGCTGCGGAGCAACCGTTATTCTGGCGGGACGGACCCGGTCAAAGCTGGAGCGGGTGGCAGAAGAGGCCGGGCGTTTTCAAGGCAGATGCGCGGTACTGGAAATGGACATCGGGGTGCCCCAGGAGATTTATGACGGCTTCGCATGGGTTCGGAAACACTACGGCCGGCTGGATATCCTGGTCAATAACGCAGGAATCACCGTCAGGGGCAGGGCGGAGGAGCTGTCTCTGGAGGACTGGCAGAGGGTAATCAATACCAATTTGACAGGGACCTTTCTGTGCGCTCAAAACGCGGCTAACATGATGCTGCCCCGCCGCTCTGGGAAGATTATCAACGTCATCTCCACCTATGCTTTTGTGGGCCGTGATCTGCGGGTTGCTTATGCCTCCAGCAAGGGCGGCGAGCTCCAAATGACCAAGACAATGGCCATGGAGTGGGGGAGACGGGGGGTTAACGTAAACGCGCTTGCCCCCACTGCCACGTTAACCCCCATGACCAGCGTCTATGAGACAGACGCCGAAGCTCGGGCCAGGATGGAAGAAAAAATCCCCATTGGCCGTCTGGCTGTTCCCCAGGACATGGTGGGAGCAGCCCTGTTCCTGGCCTCTGCCGCCTCCGACTTCGTGACGGGCCATGCCATCCTTGTGGACGGCGGATTCACTGCAATGTAAACAGAGGGTTGGTCTCTGTCAAGCTTCAAGGAGAGAGCTTATGGACTTACAATTAACAGGAAAACGGGTTTTGGTAACCGGAGCGAGCAAAGGAATTGGACTGGCTGCGGCACAGGCCTTTCAGCGGGAGGGCGCGCAGGTTGCAATCAACTCCTCAAGTCCCCAAAATCTGCAAAGCGCACGGAGGGCGCTGCAGGGCGGCTGTCTGGTCCTGGCCGGGGATCTGGGTGTTCCGTCCGATGTTGACTGCGTCTTTGACGAATTGGAACAGCAGTGGGGCGGACTGGACATCCTGGTGAACAATGCGGCTTTGATGCTCCGCACGCCGCTGCTGGAGGCGGATGTAGAGCAGTGGGACAAAATAATGAATACCAATCTGCGCGGCCCGTTCCTTTGCGCTCAGCGGGCGGCAAGGCTGATGCTGGCGCAGGACGGAGGCGTCATTATCAATACCTCCTCCAATGCAGCAAAGATGCCGGTTTATGGTGCGGGCATTTATGCCGCTGCCAAGGGCGGACTGAACACGCTGACAATGGCGCTGGCCGGGGAATTGGCCCCCTATGGGGTGCGGGTTAACGGCTACATGCCGGGCCTTGTCGTAACAGAGCAGAGCATGTCCTCCAAGGATGCGGCCAACGAAGCGGAGCGGCTGCGGCCAGTAGCCCTGCGGCGGTATGGCACGCCGGAGGAGATGGCACAGGTAGTGCTGTTTTTGGCCTCGCCCATGTCGTCATACCTCACTGGAGAGCTGATAACGGCAAATGGCGGGAAATATGCCATACAAAATCCTTGGAAAGGTTGGGAACCCCTATGAAAACGCTGCTGAAAAATGGTTTTTTAATTGACCCCTCTCAGGAAAAGGTACCGGACATACCTGTGAGTGTTCTGTTGTCCGACGGGAGGATTGAGGCGGTCGGCCAAGGGCTGGAGGCCGCAGGCGCAAAGGTCTATGACTGCACGGGTTTGTATATGATGCCAGGCGTGATTGACGTCCATACCCACATTGGATACGGTTCAGAACGCGACCTGGAAACAGAGACAAAAAACGCTGTCTCCGGCGGCGTTACCTCCCTCATCACCTATCACCGCAAGGCAGAAAATTATTTGGAGACAATTCCTGAGTTTATTGATAAGATCAACCGCGAGGCCTTCTGTAATGTGGGGATCCACCTTGGGCTCAGCACCTACGCGCAGACAGATCAACTGGAGACCTATGTGAAGCAGTTCAATATTCCTTCTTTCAAGTATTTTACCAACTACATTGGCAAGGCCGGAGTCAAGGCCGGGGTTGAAATTGTCAGTGATGCCAACCTGATTGAGTGGATGACCCGGATTGCCCGTCTGGGAGGCACCCTGTGTATCCATGCGGAGAATCAGGACATCATTGAAAAACGAACTGCTGCAGTGAAAGCAGAGGGGGCAGACAGCCTTCAGGGGTGGTATGAGGCCAGGCCTCCAATCTGTGAGGCGGAGGCGATTATGCGGTGCGCCTACTTTGCAGCCAAGACGGGGTGCCGGTTCTATGCGGTCCATGTCACCTGCCGGGAGAGCCTGGAGATCCTGCGGATGATGAAACGGCAGTATCCGCAGGCCCGGATTGTCGCTGAGACCTGTCCTCACTATCTGACACATACCACTGAGAGCGATTGGGGCAGCGTGGGGAAGGTAAATCCGCCGCTGCGGAAGCAGACGGATGCAGACGCACTGTGGGAGGCGATTGAGGAAGGCCTTGTCTCTGTGGTGGCATCCGACCATGTGGCCCGTCCGCTGGCCAAAAAGACAGGCTCAATCTTCTCGGTGAATGCGGGCTTCCCGGGCTGCGCGACCCTGCTGCCGGTGCTGCTGGAGGAAGGCTTCCACAAGCGTGGAATTTCCCTGAATCACATTGCCCGGCTGGTCAGTCAAAATCCCGCCAAGGTATTTGGTGTCCGGAATCGGGGCACAATGCTCCCCGGTGCGGCGGCAGATATTACAGTATTTGACCCTGATCAGAGAAAAGCGGTTCCTGTAGAATTCTCCAACGCGGATTACAACATCTACCAGGGAATTGAGCTGCGAGGCTGGCCGGTTTACACGTTTATAAACGGCTGGGAAGCCAGGCAGCCGCTGTATCGGGAGCAGAACCCTGTTCCCCGCGGCCGCTACCTGGAGCGGGACGCGATGATTTAAATTGTGTTCAAAAGAAGAGGATACTTTCTGAAATGTTAAAACTAAGCTTTTATGGCCAGGCCTGCTTTGCGGTTACCCACAAAGATACCGTTTTAATATTTGACCCTTATCTCTCGGCTAATCCGGCGAAGGCAATCATGCCGTGCCAGATACACCCCGACTATATCTTTGTAACTCACGGACACCAGGATCATATCGGCGATACTGTGGAGCTGGCAGCTGACGGCCATGCGGTCGTAATTACAACCGCTGAAATAGGGCGTTTTCTGGCAAGCCAGGCAGAAGGTATTAAGGTGGAACCCATGCACATCGGCGGAGCGTGGAGGTTTCCCTTTGGAACCGTTAAGATAACTCCTGCGCTCCACGGTGCGGGGGTCCCTGGCGGCGTGGCCTGCGGTTTCTTAATAAGCCTGGAGGAAATAACAATCTACTTTGCAGGAGACACCGCCCTTTTCTCTGACATGAAGCTGATTGGCAGGCACAGGAAAATTGACTATGCGTTACTGCCTATTGGCGACCGTTTCACCATGGGCCCGGAAGATGCAGCGGAGGCGGCAGCACTATTAGATGCCCGAAAAGTTGTCCCAATGCACTACAATGGGAGTGCCCATACAATGCAGGATCCACAATACTTTGCGAAGCTGGTAGCACAGTGCTGTGACAGTGAGGTCATCATTATGCTCCCTGGGGAGACGATAAATCTCGTATAAGTATTACACCTAAATAAATAATCAGCAGGGCGAACTGAATTTGTCAGACTCAGTTCGCCCTGCTATGATTCTATTTTAACCGCTGTATCCCTAATGATCAGCCTCTTGGCTGCACTTTGTCAAAGGCTGGGTTTGTAATATAGATATTTCTGGCATCCATTTTCTCTTTGCACAGCCTAAGACACTCGCCGAAACGCTGAAAATGAACTATTTCACGCTCCCGCAGAAAACGGATTACGTTGTTTACATCCGGGTCGTCAGACAGCCTCAATATATTATCGTAAGTGAGCCGGGCTTTCTGCTCTGGTGCAATCTCAAAAGTACAACGTTTGAGCCGAAAATAGCGAAAAATGGCGTCTCTCAAATCGTGTCCACAATGCGGTCAATCTTGCGCTGGAGGCGTTCCAGCGTCTTTTGCAGCGCGGCCCGGTCTACGTTCA
>JAAVYL010000106.1 GCA_022791075.1 Lawsonibacter sp.
GACCTCGGCCTTGGCGTAGCTGGCCTTCATGGCCTCCAGCTCGTTTTTCTTCTTCTGGAAGAAGCCGCCAATGCCTTTTTTCTCGGGCTGGCCGAAGGTTTTCAGCTCCACTACCAGGGAGGACAGGGCCTCACCCACCTCGCCCAGGTCCTTGGTCTTCACGTTGGCCAGGGCGCTCTCTGAGAAGGCGGCAATATTTTTCTGGGCCGCCGCGCCGTAGTTGAGCACCAGGTTGGAGTCGGTGACGTCAATCTTTTGGGAAAAGTCCTCCACCATTTTTTTCTCCGCCTCGCTAAGCATGGACTCGTCCAGCTTAACGGCGTTGGCGTCCCGGGCGGCCTGGGCCGCCTCGTCCACCTTGGGGGCCTCCGGGGCGGAGGGCTCCAGGGTCAGCTCCGGGGCCGCTACGGCCTGGGCGGCGGAGGGCTCGAAGGTCAGCTCCGGGGTGGTATTCAGATTCAGCTCGTCACTCATAATTGTATTCCTCCTATATTATAGTTCCAATTCAGGTCCGTCACTTCCGGCGGCCCCGCCGCTCAGGCCCTCCTGAGCCAGCAGGTTTTCCATCACGGTGATGTCAGTGGAGATATCCAGGGCCTCATCGCCGAAGAGGGCGTCCAGCTGCTTGTCAAAGGCGGCGCACAGGGTGTTCAGCATCTGCTCCACCTTTTCCTTGGTGGTGTCAATGTTGCTGCCCGAGACGCCGGCGGAATCCATCCGGTCATAGGCGTTGAGCAGCTTGATGGTGGTGGGCAGGAAGTAGTCCAGAAAACGGGAAATCTGGGGCTTTTTCTCCGGTTTGGCGATAACATAGTCGATGATCTTCCCGGTGACCTCCTCCAGGTGGTCAATCTGAGCGGAAATCCTCTCATCGGGGATGGCGTCGTTGAGCCGGCGCAGCTCGGAGATGGCCCGGTCCTTCTCCTTCTGAAGGGCGGCGATCTTGGGGTCCGCCTCCTCCTTCTTGGATTCGGGCTTTCCAGCCTCCTTGGGTTCAGACGTTCCAGCCTCCTCCTTGGGCGCCTGCGCGGTCTGGTATACCTTGTCGGGGAAGATGGCCTTGCCGCCCACGAAGACAAGCAGAGACAGTCCGGCGCACAGCACATAGTGCAGCGGAGCGCGCAGAGGGAAGAGCAGGGCGTAGCCCAGCCAGACGGCGCCCACCAGATAGATGGGCAGAACAGACACTTTTTTGTGGGTGGTCATGGCATACCTCCGCATAAAATAAATCTTTTATATTTTACCCCCAACGGGCGGGAGGTGTCAAGGAAATTGGAGCAGTTTGCAAAATCGCCGGAAAGGGGGTATAATAAGCAAAAACGCCCGGCCCGGGCGTGTGGAGGTCTCTATGAAAACAGGTTTGGTGTTGGAGGGCGGGGCCCTCCGGGCTATTTTTTCCAGCGGCGTGTGCGACGGGCTGCTGGAGGGGAAAATTATGGCCGACTATGTGGTCGGGGTGTCGGCGGGCATCGCCTACGGGGTGAGCTATGTGTCGAAGCAGCCCCGGCGGAATCTGGAGGTGGTCACCCGCTTCGCTCCGGATAAGCGGTATATGGGGCTGCGCAACCTGACAGACAAGAGCAACCGCAGCTATTTTGGACTGGAGTTCGGCTTCAGCACCATTCCAAACGAGCTGGTGCCCTTTGACTATGACGCCTTCGCCGCCTTCCCCGGAGAGGTGGAGGCGGTGGTTACCAATCTGAACACTGGAAGGGCTGACTATCTGCCCGTCCCCCGGCGGGACCCGCAGGCCACGGTGCTTCAGGCCAGCTGCGCCATGCCCCTTATGTTTCCTGTCTTTACAATCGGCGGTCAGCCCTATCTGGATGGCGGCATAGGGGATGCGATCCCCTGGCGGCGGGCCCTGGACAGGTGCGACCGGGTGATTGTGGTCCTCACCAGGCCGCGGAGCTACCGCCGGAAGCCGGACAGGGTGATGAAACTGATTCGAAAGCGGTATCGGGACTACCCCAGCTTTGTAGCGGCGATGGAGTGCCGGGCGGAGGTCTACAACCAGGACCGGGAGCTGCTGTTCCAGGCGGAGCGGGAGGGCAGGCTGCTGGTCATCACGCCGGAGTCCACCTTGGGCGTCTCCCGGACGGAGCGGGACACGGAAAAGCTGCGTCTGCTCTGGGCGGCGGGATACCAGACGGTTATGGACCGGCTGGAGGAAATCAGAGATTATCTGCAAGGCTGAGTGCGGTTCCGCTGCGGTCCACCTGGCTGGGCTGGAGGGCGTACAGGTTCAGCGTATCCCCCACGATGGTGAAAAAGGCCCCCAGCTTGGCCAGCTGAGACTGGCTCTGTCCCTGAGCCAGCGCGGCGGAGAGAGCCACAGCCATGGTGAGCAGTTCCCCGCTGTTGGCATTATAGATGGAAGACAAAGAGATCACCTCCGGACTATTTTATGAGAGACAGCCCCGGAGTGGTGCGGAAAAAAGGAGTTTCTATGAAAATTGTTGTCATCGACGGCCAGGGCGGACGGCTTGGCAGACTGCTGGTGGAGCAGGTCAGAATGCAGCTGCCCCAGGCTAAAATCTACGCCCTGGGTACGAACGCCGTGGCCACTGCCGCTATGCTGAAGGCCGGCGCCGACTTTGGCGCCACAGGAGAAAATCCCGTGGTCCGGGGGGTGCAGGACGCTGATGGAGTGCTGGGCCCAGTGGGGGTTGTGGTGGCCAACGCTATTCTGGGGGAGGTCACACCTGCCATGGCGGAGGCAGTGGGAAGCTGCCAGGCCAAAAAGTTTTTGGTGCCTATGAACAGCTGCGGCGTGGTGGTGGCCGGGGTGGAGGAGCTCTCCCTGCCCGCCTATGTGACCGGGGCTGTGGACGCCCTGGCGGCGGAGCTGACGGAAAAATAGTTTTTCTTCGCTTGTGATTGACTTTTGCGCTGCACTCCTGTATGATAGTACCCGCTACGCGGGTATGGCGGAATTGGCAGACGCGCAGGATTTAGGTTCCTGTGAAGCGATTCGTGTGGGTTCGACCCCCACTACCCGTACCACGTCGGAGCAAGCTGCATATCGCTTGCTCCGACGATTTTTTACAGCTGCCCCCCGGCTATGCCGGGGGATATTTTTTATACTATAAAATATTTTTATCAATCTTGTTATCAGGCAGATTTTGATGTTTTGGAAAGCACCAGTGCCAGCAGCAGTGTTAGGAGTTCTGCGGCAAGCGGAGCAAGCCAAATCGTATCACTGCCCAAAAGAACCGGCATACAGAAAATCGCCGCCGCTTTTAGGGCAACGCCCCGACTGAAGGAAATAGCATCGGCCTGGAGCGTCCGTTTGGTGGAATACAAAAACGCCGTGTAAATCAGGTTTAACGCCATGGGGATAAAGGACAGGCCAAACAGCGACAGGGCGGCGGAGGCATTTTGGACAAGCTCCGGGTCCCGGTTAAAAATTCGGATCGCGGGTTCGGCAGAGAGAAACAGAAACCCATAAATGACTACGGACAATATGGCATTGATGCCGATTCCCCAGCGAAAATATAGATTCATTCCGTCTGTATCCCGCTCCCCATAGCAAAGACCCCAAAGGGGCTGCAGGCCCTGGGCCGTCCCGGAAAGGATGGCGTTGACCAGCGAGTAGATGAAACTCAAGACGCTGAAGGTGGACACACCGATATCGCCCACCAGCCTTGCCAGCATAAGGTTATAACAGAGAGCCGTTACCGGCGTGGTCAGTTGGGAGGCCGCTTCCGGCACA
>JAAVYL010000107.1 GCA_022791075.1 Lawsonibacter sp.
GCGTGCAGCTGCTGGGCGGCTACGGCTACACCCGCGAGTATCCCGTGGAGCGCATGATGCGCGACGCCAAGATCACCCAGATCTACGAGGGCACCAGCGAGGTCCAGCGCATGGTCATCTCCCGCGCCGCACTGAAGTAAGCAGACTGGTTTTGAAAGAGGGGATTTTCCTCGTTTTGATAAGGTCTCTTGCAGAGTACCAGCGGGCGGCGCGCATGGGAGAGAGAAAATGCGGCTGAACGCTCCACACAAAGGAACTCAACGGTTACATATTGCAGGTTTCAAAATTGCATTCTGCAAAATTTTCGAAACAGATGTATACTGTCAAAGTACCTGCTGACCCCCGCATTATTCTAAAGGAGGAAGGAAAATGGCAGAAAACAATCTCAACATGCAAGAAACAGAACAGCAGCGCGTAGAACGGGAGCTGAAGGAAAAGGTCGGCGCAAAGATGGACAGGTCCGCTTTGACCGCCCCCAATATCATCAAGTTCCTGGTCTTTGCCATCGCCGGTATCGTCATCTTTTTCGTCAATATTGGCGAAAGCGTGCCCATGGTGGCTCTGGTCACCCTGGTGAAGGACTTCCTGAAGCCCCACTTTGATATCATTATCACCATCATCTGCGGTCTCATCTTTGCGGGCTATGTGATTGGCAAATTTATCAAGAAGGATGGCTTCTGCGCCAGGTTCTTCGCAAAAGACGGCCCCGTCAACGGCGTGCTCTATCTCATCGCCATTGTGGTGTGCCTGCTGTGCCTGTTCAATGCGGGCCCCGCTGTTCTGCTGGACCCCATGATCGGCCCTGAGGCTGTCTACCTGGGCGGCTCCTGTCTGGTGACCTGTGCTGTAGCCGGTTGGCTGGTTAACTTCCTGACCGAGTACGGCCTGATTGAGTTCCTGGGCGTGCTCATCTCCCCCCTGATGCGCCGGCTGTACAAGCTGCCCGGCGAGTCCGCTATCGATGCAATGTCCTCCTTCGTGGCCGCCCCCGCTGTCGGCGTGTTCATCACCAACAAGCTGTATAACGAGAAGGTCTATACCAAGAAAGAGGCCAGCTGCATCATGACCAACTTCTCCGTGGTCTCTCTGGGCCTGTTTGCGCTGATCTGCTCCAACGTGGACCGCGCCGGCATGTATGGCAACGTGGTGCTGGTCTCCCTGATCTGCGCCTTCATTATGGCCGCCATCGTCATCCGCATTTGGCCCCTGAGCAGGAAGGCTGACACCTACATCGACGGCACTGTTCAGTCCCCCGAGATGCGCAAGCCCGGCAAGTACAGCGCCAAGACCTTCTCTGACGCCTGGCTGGCCGGCGTCACCAAGGCCCGTGACGGCAAGGTCTCCGTTCTGTACACCTGCCTGGGCGACGTGCTGGGCTTCACCCTGAAGATTGTGGCTTTTGTGGTTTCCGTCGGCACCATCGTGCTCTGGCTGGGCTATGAGACCCCCGTGTTCGAGTGGCTGGGTATGCCCATGATTCCCATCCTGAGCCTGTTCCAGGTGCCCGATGCCGCTGTCATCGCTCCCTCCACTCTGGTGGGTATCAGCGAGGTTCTGCTGCCCTCCATGCTCATTGCCGGCAAGGAAATCTCCGAGTGCGCCATCTTCTTCGTCTGCGTGCTGTCCACCGTTCAGATCATCTTCTTCGACGAGAGTGCCAATGCCATGCTGGCCTCCGACGTGGAGTGGAAGGCCTGGGAGCTGGTGTGCATCTTCCTGATCCGCACCATCATTGCAATCCCCTTCGTCTCCATCTTTGCCCATATCCTGTATCCGGTTTGATTGGGCAGAACAGTTCGATCTGAAAACTGGACCATTTATATGTAAAAAAGCCCGAAATGGTCAATCCCCGCTGCCTCGCGCGGCGGGGATGCCATTGAGGGTGATTGCGGAAAGCAAGAAACTGACTTTTGGAGGTAACATTTGTGAAAAAGGTACTGGAAGGCATCCGGGTTCTGGACTTTTCTCAGGTTTTGGCCGGTCCGTTCTGCACGATGAATCTTGCCGATTTCGGCGCTGAGGTCATTAAGGTGGAGCGTCCCGGCTCCGGCGAGGGCAGCCGGATTTTTGGCCCCTTTGTGGGGGACCAGAGCGGCTACTATATTCTGGTGAACCGCGGCAAAAAGGGTATTACCATCGACCTGAAAAAGGGCAGAGATATTATCTATGAGATGGTTAAGTCCTGCGACGTGGTGGTGGAGAACTTCAAGCCAGGCGTGATGGCCAAGCTGGGCTACTCCTATGAGGACCTGAAAAAGATTAATCCCAAGATTGTCTACTGCTCCATCTCCGGGTTTGGCCAGGTCAGCCCCATGCGGGACCTGCCCGCCTATGACATTGTGGCGCAGGGCATGTCCGGCATGATGAGCGTTACCGGGTATCCCGACGGGAAGCCGGCCCGCGTGGGCAGCTCTCTGGGCGACGTCAGCGCCGGCCTGTTTGCGGTGACCGGCATTATGCTGGCGCTCTATCACCGGGAGCGCACCGGCGAGGGGCAGTATGTGGATATCGCTATGCTGGACAGCGTCTTCTCCTTCCTGGAGACCAACGTGGTCCGGCACACCATCGGCGGCGTCCACCCCACCCGCGTCGGCGCCCGCCATCCCCTCAGCGCCCCCTTCGACATCTATATGTGCAAGGACGCCCACGTGATTATCGCTGTGGCCAGCGACCCCCACTTTGCCAAGCTGTGTGAGATGATTGGCAAGCCGGAGCTGGCCCAGGACCCCCGGTTTGACTCCGACCCCCACCGCTCGGAGAACGACGTGGCCCTGAAGGAAATCCTGGAGGAGTTTTTGGGCAACTACACTGTGGCGGAGGCCATGGAGATGATGCAGGCCCGGTCCATCCCCTGCGGCCCGCTGTGCACCGTGGACGAGGCCTGCCAGAATCCCAGCATCCTTCAGCGGGACATGCTGGTGGATATCGACCAGCCTGAGGCCGGCAAGCTCCGCATCACCGGCAACCCCATCAAGCTGTCCGAGACCCCGCCTGATGCCAAGCACCCCGCCCCCCTGCTGGGCCAGCACACCAAGAGCGTGCTTCAGGACACCTTCGGCTTCTCCCCGGAGCAGATTGCTCAGTGGGAAGCGGACAAGATTATTTAACAGATACATCTGATTTTTTTTGAAAACAGGAGGAAAAAGTAATGGAATTCAAGTATACAGAGGACCAAATTGCACTGCGGAGAGCGGTACGTGAGTGGGCGCAGAGCTATCTGGCGCCTAAGGCGGAGGAGATCGACGTAAACAACCGGTTCCCCACAGAGAC
>JAAVYL010000108.1 GCA_022791075.1 Lawsonibacter sp.
CGGACGGCTCCCTCTACGATCTGTCCGAGGAGATCAAGCTGGACAAGAACAAAAAGCACCACATCGAGATTGTGGTGGACCGGCTGGTCATCCGGGAGGACATCGCCCGGCGGCTCACCGACAGCGTGGAGGTGGCCTCCAACCTGGCGGGAGGGCTGGTGGTTGTCAACATCGTGGAGGAGGACCGGGACATCCTGTTCTCCCAGAACTACGCCTGTGAGGACTGCGGCGTGTCCATCGAGGAGTTGTCCCCCCGGATGTTCTCCTTCAACAACCCCTTTGGGGCCTGTCCCGACTGCATGGGCCTGGGCTCCCAGATGAAGATTGACCCAGAGCTCATCATCCCCAACAGGGACCTGTCCATCATCGAGGGGGGCATCACCGCCTCGGGGTGGAACAACATCAAGTCAGACGGCATCTCCCGGATGTATTTTGACGCCCTGGCCAAAAAGTATAAATTCAAGCTGAATACCCCCATCAAGGACCTGCCGTCGGAGGTGCTGGACGTGATCCTCCACGGCACCAACGGGGAGAAGCTGACCATCCACTACGATCAGCCCCGGGGCAAGGGCACCCTGTATCAGCCCTTTGAAGGCATCATCAACAACCTGGAGCGGCGTTACCGGGAGACCCAGTCCGACGCCATGAAGCGGGAGCTGGAGGAGTGCATGTCCCAGTGCCCCTGTCCCACCTGCCAGGGGCGGCGGTTGAAGCGGGAGTCCCTGGCCGTCACCGTAGGCGGGCTGGACATCGACAGCTACTGCCGCAAGAGCGTCACCGAGGCCCTGGACTTTATGGAGCAGCTGGTCCTCAACGAAACCCAGACCATGATCGCCGCTCAAATCTTAAAGGAAATCCGCAGCCGGCTGGGATTCCTCCGGTCAGTGGGACTGCAGTACCTCACCCTGTCCCGGGAGGCCGGGTCGCTGTCCGGCGGGGAGAGCCAGCGCATCCGGCTGGCCACCCAGATCGGCTCCTCTCTCATGGGGGTGCTGTATATTTTGGACGAGCCATCCATCGGCCTGCACCAGCGGGACAACGACAAGCTGCTCCAGACCCTGAAGGAGCTGCGGGACCTGGGCAACACCCTGCTTGTGGTGGAGCACGACGAGGATACCATGCGGGAGGCCGACTATATTATTGATGTGGGCCCCGGAGCGGGGGTGAACGGCGGACAGATCGTGGCCGCGGGCACCCCGGAGGAGGTGATGAACAACCCCGCCTCCATCACCGGCGATTACCTCACCGGGCGAAAAAAAATTCCCGTTCCGTCGGAGCGGCGGAAGGGGAGCGGGCACTATCTGAAGGTCTTCGGGGCGGCGGAGCACAACCTGCGTCAGGTGGATGTGGACTTCCCTCTGGGCACCTTCACCTGCGTCACCGGGGTGTCGGGGTCTGGAAAGTCCTCCCTGGTCAACGAGATCCTGTTCAAGAAGCTGGGGGCCGACCTGAACCGCACCAAGACCCGGGCGGGGAAGCACGACCGCATCGAGGGGGAGGAGTTCCTGGACAAGGTCATCAACATCGACCAGAGCCCCATCGGCCGCACCCCTCGCTCCAATCCGGCCACCTATACCAACCTGTTCAGCGATATCCGGGACCTCTTCGCCTCCACTCCCGACGCCAAGAGCCGGGGATACGGGCCGGGCCGGTTCTCCTTCAACACCCGGGGCGGCCGGTGCGAGGCCTGCACCGGCGACGGACTGCTCAAAATCGAGATGCACTTCCTCCCTGATATCTATGTCCCCTGCGAGGTGTGCAAGGGAAAGCGGTATAACCGGGAGACCCTGGAGGTGCGCTATAAGGGCAAAAATATCTTTGAGGTCCTGGAGATGACAGTGGACGAGGCCCTGCCCTTCTTTGAAAACATCCCCAGGATCTATAACCGCCTCAAGACTCTGGAGGAGGTGGGGCTGGGCTATGTGAAGCTGGGCCAGCCCTCCACAGAGCTGTCCGGCGGCGAGGCCCAGCGGGTCAAGCTGGCCACGGAGCTGTCCAAGCGGTCCACAGGAAAGACCATCTATATCCTGGACGAGCCCACGACAGGGCTCCACTCCGCCGACGTCCACAAGCTCATCGAGGTGCTCCAGCGACGGGTGGAGGGGGGCAACACTGTGGTGGTTATCGAGCACCACCTGGATGTGATCAAGACCGCCGACCACATCATCGACCTGGGCCCCGAGGGGGGCGACGGCGGCGGACAGATCGTCTGCACCGGCACCCCCGAGGAGGTGGCCGCCTGTCCCGGCTCCTATACAGGACAGTATCTGAAAAAGCTGCTCTGAAAAAGCCTCCTTCCTTGTGGGGGAGGTGTCGGCGGCAGAGCCGCTGTCGAAGGGGGACGAGGGATATCACCCTCACCCTCTCCGCAGCCACTCGGCCAGCCGCGCGCCCAGGCGGAAGCCGTGGGCGAAGGAGAGGAAATTGCTGGTTTCCAAGAGGTGAAATACGGCGGCGGGCATATCTTCCCCTTCCCAAAGGGCCTCCGCCTGTGTATAATAGGCTTGGTATTCCGGGTCGCTGTCAAAGTCCAGCCGGGATTGCCTGATCTCCTGAATATAGAGCTCTTTGAGGTTTTCTTCCATCGTTAACACCGCCAAGCAATTTTTAATGTTGCTTAAATTATACGCTACTTTTAATGTTGCGTCAAGAGGTATGAAGGAAAATATGGAAATTATTTTGCCCAGTATCGCACAGAGACTTAGTCCCTTACGAAAAGAAAAGGGGTTAAAGCAGAAAGAGATGGCGGAACTGCTGAATTGCACGGTTCAGCACTACCAAAGAATGGAATATGGAAAGGTTAATCTGCCAGCCACAACGGTAATTTTCCTGGCGGACTATTTTGGTGTGACCACAGACTATCTGCTGGGGCGGGAGTAGGGGAGTTTTACCCTTCGACGGCAAGGTTTTCTTCCATAGTAGCACCACCTGAACGCGAATTTTTATGCCGTTATTATATCACGAATTTAAATAATGTCAACAGAAAAGAGAGAAAATAATGAAAATTATTTTGCCCAGCTTTGCGGAGCGGCTAAAGACGCTTAGGAAAAGCAAAAAAATGACACAGGTAGGAATGGCGGAGCTGTTGGGATGTACAGACCGCCACTACCAGAAAATTGAGTACGGACAAATCAATGTCCCCGCCACGACGGTAATTTTTCTGGCGGACTATTTCGGTGTGACCGCTGACTATCTGCTGGGGCGGGAGTGAACATATGGAGCTCTACGAATTTTTGACCGGTACCACAGAGGGCAGGTGTCTGTTCACCATGCTGGTGTCTATGATCCCCATCATCGAGCTGCGGGGGGGCCTGCCCTTCGGTGTGGCCCTGGGGCTGCCCTACTACCTGGCCTTCCCGGCGGCGGTGATTGGGAACTTAATCCCCGCCCCCTTTATCATAGTCTATATACGCCGTGTGTTTGAACTCATGCGGCGGTTTCTGCCCAGTCTCAACGGCCTGGTGGACAAGCTGGAGCGGAAGGCCCACTTGAAGGGCCAGAAGGTGCAGAAGTATCAGTACATCGGCCTGTGGCTCTTCGTGGCAGTCCCCCTGCCGGGGACGGGGGCCTGGACCGGATCGCTGGCCGCTGCCTTTTTGGGGATGCGGCTGAAAAAGGCCATGCCCGCCGTGGTGCTGGGGGTGCTCACCGCCGGATGTATTATGCTGGGCCTGACCCACGTGGGGGTCAACCTGTTCTCGGGGGCGGTTTAGTACACGGCCGCAGCGGGAATGGGAACCCACAGCTGTCCCGCCGCATAGGATACCCCGGAGGTGTTGCACCGTGGGTACATTTTGGGATGCTATGCTGGCTGTGGGCTGTATTTTGGGGCTGGCGTTTGTGGGCTGGTGGCTGTTTGGCCTGCTGCTGCGGCCCCTGCCCGGACGGGAGGCCAGAGTGGTCCTGGCCGGACGGGGTGAGGGCGAGGGGCTGGAGCAGCAGCTGCGCTCCTTCTTCTGGCTGCGGGGGCTGGGGCTGCTGCGCTGTCCCATTGTCATCGCTGACGCCGGGCTGACCCCGGCGGGCTGGGAGCTGGCCTCCCGTCTTACCGCCCGCTGGCCCGGGGTGGTTCTGTGGCCGGCGGGTGATCTGGGGGACTATATTGCGCGGATGTAGAGGTCTGCCAATTCAGCGGTCCGGCGGTGCGGCCGCAGGCCGCTCACACAGCAGAGAACAAGTATGAAAGGAGGACGGTGCTCATGTCAGACCAGGAGCTGGAATTGATTGAGGGCACCGTCTCCTCTGTTATTTATCAGAATGAGGAGAACGGCTATACCATCCTCCGTCTGGACGTCCATGGGGAGGAGGTCACTGTGGTGGGGTCCATAGCCGGGGCTGCGCCGGGTGAGTATCTGTCCGTCCGGGGGCGCTGGACCCGTCACCCTACCTACGGACCTCAGATGAAGGCGGAGCTGGTGGACCGCCGCCTGCCCCAAAGCCTGAAGGAGATCTTCCACTATCTGTCCTCCGGAGTAGTGAAGGGGGTGGGCAAGACCACAGCCCGGCTCATCATTGAGGAGTTTGGAGAGGATGCCCTTGCCATTATTGAGGAGGAGCCGGAGAGACTGGCTAAAATCAAGGGAATTACCACCAGGAAGGCCCGGCAGATCGGAGAGGTGTTCCGGCAGCAGATGGGCGCCCGGCGGCTGATGGAGTTCCTTGTGGAGCATCAGCTCCCCCTGGAGCTGGCCGCCCTGCTGCGCCGGGCCTACGGCGATGTGGCCCTGGAGGTGGTGAAGTCCAACCCATACCTGCTGGCGGGGGAGGAGTTTGAGGTTGAGTTCTCCCGGGCGGACGCCCTGGCCCTGGCTCTTGGGGTGGGGGCCGAGGACCCGCTGAGGCTGGAGGCGGGACTGCTCTTTGAGCTGGCCCACAACAACCGGAACAACGGGCACACCTTTCTCCCCCGGCGCAAGCTGGTGGAGGCGACCGGCAGACTGTTGGAGATTTCCGGGGAGCTGCTGGAGGACAGCCTGGACGCCCTGATCCGCCGGGGAGAGGCGGAGTGTGAGCAGGTTGCGGGCCAGGAGGCGGTGTATCTGCCCGCCCTGTGGGAGGCGGAGCAGTATATTGCCCAGCGGATTCTGGAGATGAGCCGGGCGGAGCTGCTCCCCCCGAAGGGGCTGGACAAGCTGATCCGCCGCATTGAGAAGGAGCAGCGCATCTCCTATGCCCCCCAGCAGCGTTCCGCCGTGGAGCTGGCTGCCAGCCGGCAGGTGATGCTCCTCACCGGCGGACCGGGAACGGGCAAGACCACCTGTCTGCGGGGGGTGCTGGCCCTGTTTGAGATGATGGGACTGGAGACCGCCCTGGCGGCCCCCACCGGACGGGCGGCCAAGCGGCTGGGGGAGCTGTGCTCTACCGACGCCTCCACCATCCACCGCCTGCTGGAAACCGGATTCGACCCCAGGTCGGGCAGGCTGGTGTTTACTAGAAACTCATATAACCCCCTGAAGGCGAACGCGGTCATTGTGGACGAGACCTCCATGGTGGACGTGCCCCTCATGGCCGCCCTGCTGGACGCCCTGGAGGGGGACTGCCGCCTGGTGCTGGTGGGAGACCCGGATCAGCTGCCCTCCGTGGGGCCGGGCTCTCTGTTTGCCGATCTGATCCGCAGCGGGGCGGCGCCCACAGTCCGGCTGACTGAGATTTTCCGCCAGGCCGCCCAGAGCGCCATTGTCCGCAGCGCCCACCTCATCAACCATGGACAGGTGCCCGACCTGCGGCGAAACGAGGGGGACTTCTTCTGCCTGACCCGCCGGGACCCGGAGGCGGTTCTGGACACCGTGGTGGACCTGTGCCGCCGCCGCCTGCCGGAGCGGATGGGCATTCCGGCTGACCAGATCCAGGTGCTCTCCCCCACCCGCCGCCGGAGCACCGGTACCCGGGCCCTGAACCAGGTGCTCCAGCAGGCCCTGAATCCGCCCCTGGAGGGGAAGGGGGAGCGCCGCTTTGGAGACTGGGTTTTCCGTGCGGGGGACCGGGTGATGCAGGTGCGCAACAACTACGATATCCTCTGGCGGGAGGAGGGAGGAACCGATTCCGGCATGGGGATGTTCAACGGGGATGTTGGGGTGATCCGCTCCGTTGAGAAGGAGGTCGTCACTGTGGACTTTGACGGCAAGGTGGTGGAGTTCTCCCCCGACATGCTGGGGGAGCTGGAGCCCGCCTTCGCCGTGACGGTACATAAGGCCCAGGGCAGCGAGTACCGGGC
>JAAVYL010000109.1 GCA_022791075.1 Lawsonibacter sp.
CTTGACAACCGGAATCGCCAGATAATCCTCGCAGAAGCGCGCATAGACGTTCAGCATCCGCATAGTCTCCTCGCGCGCCTCCTGCTCGGTAGCGTGGACGGTATGTCCTTCCTGCCACCAGAACTCACGGCTGCGCAGGAACGGACGGGTGGTCTTTTCCCAGCGGACGACCGAGCACCACTGGTTATACAGCTTGGGCAGGTCCCGGTGGGAGTGGATGACGTTTTTGTAGTGCTCACAGAACAGCGTCTCAGAGGTGGGGCGGATGCAGTATTTCTCCTCCAGCCGTTCGCTGCCTCCCAGAGTCACCCAGGCGCACTCGGGGGCGAAGCCCTCCACATGATCCTTCTCCTTCTGGAGCAGACTCTCCGGGATGAGCATAGGCAGGTACACGTTCTCGTGGCCTGTCTCCTTAAACTTCTTGTCCAGCTCGTGCTGGATGTTCTCCCAAATGGCGTAGCCATAGGGGCGGTAGATAAACATACCCTTGATGGAGGAGTAGTCGATGAGCTCCGCCTTTTTGCACACATCGGTGTACCACTGGGCAAAATCCACCTCCATATCGGTGATCTGCTCCACCTGCTTCTTGTTTTCCTTGGCCATATCCTGTTCAGTCCTTTATCTTGAAATAAGTTCGGTTATCAGCCCCTCTATTCTATAAACTCAGAGGAGGAAAGTCAAGAGAAAGCGCGCAAAAAACCGCCTCCCGGGCGGGGAGGCGGAAAATGGTTACTCGGCAAAGTCGCCAAAGTAGTCGATGATGGCCTCGTCCAGAGTGTGCATCCCGGTTTCCACCAGGGAGTAGTAGCCGTCCTCTCCCAGCTTCAGCTGAATCATGATAATCTGGTCCTTGCCATAGGTGATCTGCGGAAGGAGCTCCTCCACCTTGTCCAGCACAAGCGTTCCGTAGATGGCATCGGACTCCTCCTCGTCCTCCGTCTCCCAATAGCCTGACTGGTCCAGCGCGTCAAAGACAAACTCGTCGGAAATCAGGTTGAGGAACTCAATCGGTGAGACAGTGACCTCCACCACGAAGTCGCCATCCTTGGTCTTGCTGGCTGAGCCCACCTTATACTGGGCTTTGGAGTAGACGGTCTCAATCAGCTGTTCCGCCCGTTCAGTCATCTCGTCCGTGGGATACGTCACTTCAAAGTAGTCCAGAAGATTCTGGGCCTCGACCTCAATATAATACTCGTGGTTTTCTTTGGCGTCGTCCATCGTCATGTCCTCCACCAGGTCCACATAAGCCTGATCATAGCTGCCCAGATAGGCGGAGTCCAGATAGCCTTTGATGTAGGTCTCGGCGTCCTTTTCCGTCAGCCCCCTGCTGCAGGCGGTCAGCGTCCCCAGCAGGCACAGCGCCAGCGCCACCCCCAGAAATCTTTTCCATTTCTCCATTATAGATACACTCCTCTCTTCATCCGGGAGAATCCCGGTTCACTTTTTTATATTAAGCCCTTTCCAGGCCAAAGTCAATATTGTCGGGACAAGCTTCTTGTGGTATACTATACGAAACAGGAACTGTGACCTTTAAAGGGAAAGGGGGCGGCGCCATTGGAGGCCCGGCAGCGCAGAGAGAGCATTGCCCGCCGGCTGGCGGACAGCCCGGAGCCGCTGAGCGCCGCCGCTTTGGCCCAGGAGCTCTCGGTAAGCCGGCAGGTTATTGTGGGCGATGTGGCCCTGCTTCGGGCGGGGGGATTGGACATCACCGCCACACCCCGGGGCTATCTGCTGCCCCGGTTCCCCGCGGGGGTGAGGCGCACCTTTGCCTGCCGCCATAAAAAGGAGCAGATGGAAGAGGAGCTCAACGCCATTGTGGACCAAGGCTGTACGGTTCTGGATGTGATTGTGGAGCACCCCATCTATGGCCAGCTCACCGGGCCGCTCCGGCTTTCCAGCCGGTACGACGTGGCCCAGTTTGTCAGCCGCTGCCAGAGGGAGGAGGCCGCTCCCCTGTCTCAGCTCACCGAGGGAATCCACCTGCACACCGTTCTGTGTCCCAGCGAGGCTGCGGCGGACCGGGTGCGGCAGGACCTGGAGCGGCTGGGGATTTTGTATCAGTGAGGGAGCCGCGGCTGAAAGCGGCTCTTTTTTTCTTGACGAAGCCCGCCGGAACGGGTATGATGAGCAGCAGAGAAATAAGGAGGAGTCACCATGACCTATCAGGAAATTTTACAGACCGCCCGCACCTGCAGCGGTCCATACTGCAAGGCCTGCCCGGTTTGCAACGGCCGGGCCTGCGGCAGCACCATGCCCGGCCCGGGGGCCAAGGGCACCGGGGCTGTAGCCGTGCGAAACTATGAGGCCTGGCAGGATGTATATTTGAACATGGACACCATCTGCGAAAACGGCCCGGCGGACACCCGCTTCACCCTCTTTGGACAGACCTTCGACCTGCCCGTTTTTGCCGGTCCGGTGGGGGCGGTGAAGCTGCACTACGGCGATAAATTCACCGACCAGGAGTATAACCGGATGCTGGTTCCGGCCTGCGCCCAGGCGGGGATTGCCGCCTTTACCGGCGACGGCACCGACCCCGGCGTCTTTACCGCAGCCGCTCAGGCCATCGGGGAGAACAGGGGCAGGGGCATCCCCACAGTAAAGCCCTGGGACCGGGATACCCTCTTTGCCAAGCTGGACCAGGGAAAGGCCGCCGGGGCACAGATGTTCGCCATGGACATTGATGCCGCCGGACTGCCCTTTCTCAAGGGGCTGACGCCCCCCGCCGGCTCCAAAACCGTGGCCGAGCTGCGGGAAATTATTGAGTATGCCGGAGTGCCCTTTATCCTCAAAGGAATCATGACCGTGAGGGGTGCCCGGAAGGCCCTGGAGGCCGGGGCCGCGGGCATTGTGGTATCCAACCACGGGGGCCGGGTGCAGGATGGCGTCCCCGCAACCGCAGAAGTGCTCCCCGCCATTGCCGGAGCCGTCAAGGGGCAGATGACAGTGCTGGTGGACGGCGGCATCCGCTCCGGTGTGGACGTGTGCAAGGCCCTGGCCCTGGGGGCGGACGCCTGTATCCTGGCCCGGCCCTATGTCACCGCTGTCTACGGCGGCGGGGCCGAGGGGGTTAAAGTCCTCACCGACAAGCTGAAGGCCGAGCTGGCCGACACCATGACCATGTGCGGCGTACACTCCCTGGCGGAAATCAGCCGGGATTTGATCTTCTGACCTTCTGACCGCTGAAACCTCCTTTTTCAAAAAGGAGGTTTTTTCTTTTTATCCGCAGCAATCAGCCCCGCTGAAACGTCTATACAGGTGAAAGGAGGCGGCGCGTATGTCCCGAATATCCAACCGGCCGGTGGATTGGGAGGAGCTTGTTGCACAGAATGAAAACCGTCTGTACCGGGCGGCGCTGGCCATTCTCGGCCACCCGCAGGAGGCGGAGGACGCGGTGCAGGACGCCTTTGTCCGGTATCTGGAAAAGGCCCCGGAGGAGCTGGACAGCTCTGCGGCATGGCTGATGCGGGTGCTGGTAAACGGCTGCAGGAGCCGCCTGCGCCAGGCCTGGCGGCGGGTGGGCCCCCTGCCCGAGACACTCCCCGCCTCCGGGCCGGAGGAGCGGGAGGAGCTGGAGGAGCTCTGTGCCCTCCCCCCGGAGGACCGGGCAGTGATCCATCTGCACTACTATGAGGGATACAGCACCGGCGAAATTGCCCGAATGCTGGGCTGCCGTCCAGGCACGGTGCGCTCCCGCCTCTTCCGGGCCCGGGAACGGCTGAGGAAGCTGATGGAGGAATGAGGCAGGAGGCCTGTGGCCGCCCGCCCCAACGATTATAATAAGGAGAATTGCGATGAAACACTACAAATCGTATATGGACCGGCAGGAGATTTCCCCGGCGGTCCACGAAAAGCTGCTGAATCTGGAGCCGCCAAAGGGCCGCTCCGGCCCCTCGTGGGTGAGGTACGGGGCTTTGGCCGCCTGCGCGGCCCTCCTCATCGGGGTGGGGGTTTGGAAGCTGGCCCCCGCACCTGTGCAGAAACCGGTACAGTCCGGAAGCCAGCTTACATTGGACAGCGCCGGCACTTCTCAGGACCACCCGCTCCAATCGGACGCCGCGCAGAGCGGCACCGCACATTCGCGCTTTGTGGTGAACAGCCCGGCGGAGGGCGGTAAGCTGGCGTTCCCCATGCTCCCCGGCATCAACTACCAGGATATCACGGACTGGCCCCAGGCGGACGCCTGCCGCGTCTATATGCCGGGCAGCTTTATGGTGGACCTGGAAAAGGAGGACATCCAGGCCGTCTTCTGGGGCCCCGAGGGCAAACCTCAGACAGAACACCCCAAGACGGAGCAGGGGGACCTGCCCTGGATGCTCTTCTGGGATGGCTACGCCCTCCAGGGCCGCGCCCTCTACGACGGCCAGGGCCAGCTGATGGAGCTGACCATCTGGGGAGAACAGGGCCGGGCCAGCTTTGACCTGGAGATGAGAGTGGGTGGCCTGCCCTTCACCTGCTGTATTGACCTGGACCGGGGGGATGAGATCAGCGAGTTCAACGGCGTCTCCATCGCCGGATGGAGCCAGGTCTACGACCGGGACGGCGACGGCCGGGACGACTATATCTGCGGCAGCGAGTTCATGACTAAGAACGATATCGGTGTCCGGTTTGTCAACCGGAACAGCTCCATGCAGTCGGAGTATGTTCCGGGCGGAGACATGGAGCTGGGCGGGGCCCAGACCTTCAACGCGCTGTTCGTCCGCCAGGCTCTCACCGGCGGGCTGTCCCTGGACCACCTGAAAACAGCGGAAAGCGTCCCCGCCTGGCGGGAGGAGGAATTTTCCTCCCTGGCCCAGGCCCGGCAGGAGGCGGACTTTGCCCCCTACCTGCCAATCTCCGAGCCGGCGGGTTACGGTGCCAACTCCGGGAACAAGGAATTTTACGGCCGTTACAGCTATCAGGAGGACACTCAAAACATGCTGTTCGTCCGCTGGAGCCGGGGCTATGACAATGTGGAGGTGTGCGTCTATCGGGATGGATACCAATCCTTCAATCTGGTGTCCCCCGACCAGCCGGAGACCTATGACCTGAGTCTCTACCCCATCCCCTGGTGCGACTCCGTGCCCAAGGAGCACAGGGAGACGGTGAATTCCCCCGCCTTCCGGGCAGAGGACATGTCCCTGGAGATTGTGGAGGCCCGGGGCCGGGAGCACGACACCGGCGGGCTGACTTACTCCTTCGACGTGCTCCACCCGGACGGGACCCTGGTCTCCTATCGCTGCGACGGCATGACTGCACAGCAGGTCTGGGCTCTGGTGGAGGGGACCCTGTAAAAGCTGAATACCGACACAAAAGGCCCCCGTCTGCCAGACGGGGGCTTTCTGTATACAGGGAGTATCATTTGGGGACGGTGTAGGCAATATAGGTGAGATGGTCGCCCAGACGCTCCAGGTTCGACACCAGGTTGATAAACACGCCGCTGGATTCCGGTCTGCACTCCCCCAGGTTCAGCCGCTGGATGTGCCGCTCAATCAGGCCCTTGCGCATGGCGTCAATGTCCTCCTCCGCACGGTCAATGTCGGGCATCAGAGTGGGCGTTTGCTCCAATATGGCCTGCCGGGTGAGGGTGTACAGCTCCTCCACCCGCTCCACCATCCGGTTGAGCTCCTCCTTCACGTTTTCCGAAAAATCCAGACCCTTGTCGATGGACTTCTGGGTGTATTTGGTCAGGTTGTCCGCAATTTCGGCAATACGCATGGTGTCGCCGATATTGCTGTGCAGGTCGGAGATGCTCCGGTCCTCGGTCAGCTTGTTCTTGGCGGAAAGGCGGATGAGGTAGTCCACCATGGACTGGCTGATGCTGTTGGCCCGGTCAATCAGCTCGTGGGTGGGGGCGATCAGGCCCCGGTCCTTCTGGGAGAAGGAGCGGTAACCGATGCGGAAGGCCTCCATAGCGGTATCAGACAGCCGGACCATCTCCTGCTCCAACTGGGAGATGGCCAGCGAGGGGGAGGCCAGCATACGCTCGTCCAGATAGGTCTCCACTGTCTCGGCCTGCTTCTCCCGGACCAGCAGTTCCGAGGCCCTCACAAACCCATCGCACAGGGGGAGGAAGAGGACGGTGCAGGTAACGTTGAAAAAGGTGTGGAACATGGCAATCTGGGTGGCGGGAGAGGCGAACCAGCGGCGGAAGGTAAGGGCCATGAAGTCCGGCCAGCAGGCCAGCAGGAGGAAGAAAATGGCCGAGCCCAGGGTGTTGAACATCAAGTGGATGAGGCCCGCCCGGCGGGCGTTGGTTCCGGCAGTGGCGGAAGACATCAGAGCGGTGACGCAGGAGCCGATATTGGTGCCCAGGATGATATACAGCACCTCGTTGCCGCCGGTGCCGATTGTGAGTCCGGCCACTGACATGGCGATGATTACCGAGGTGGTGGCCGAGCTGGACTGGACCAGGGCGGTGAGGAAGATGCCGAGAAGGAAGAGGAGGAAGGGGTTAGTCACCACCTCAAAGAGGCTCTGGATGCCCGCCTTATTGGCCTTCATCGCGTCGGACATCAGGGCCAGGCCGATGAATATCAGGCCCAGGCCCGCCAGAATCATGCCCATTCTCCTGGGGCCGTCCCGCTTGCAGACCATGTTCATCATAATCCCGACGAACACCAGAATCTGAATGTAGGTGGTGATAGGAAACGCGCTGAGGGCGGCAATCTGAGCGGTGACTGTGGTGCCGATGTTGGCCCCCATAATCATGGCCGCCGCCTGATACAGGTTCATCACGCCCACGTTGACAAAGCCCACGATGAGCACTGTCGTCACGCCGGAGCTCTGAATCAGGGCCGTAGTGGCCGCGCCGATGCCCACGTTGACCATCCGGCGGCTGGCCGTTTTTCCGAACAGTTCCTTGATTTTTCCTGTGGCCAGCTGTTCAATGTTGGAGGTCAGCAGGTGTACGCCCACCAAAAATACCCCCGTACCGGCCAGAAGCTGGACAATGAACATCGTCAGTTGTGTTGAATTCATCATATCCCTCCAAATTTTTATAGCGGGGAAAAATATAAAAACGAGGCTTTGCTGTCGGTTCCACAGCAAAGTCTCGTTATTTTAGACAGGAAATGCGTCCCAAAAATTTTATCCATACAGGAAACTCCAAGCGGGTCACTACCCCTTTACATCATAATCGTTTATACCTTAATATATACTTGATTTTCCGGCGGCTGTCAATGCGCATTTTTCATAAAGAGGCCGGTCCGCCCGGTCCCGGAGTTGTGCCGGATTTTGGAACGCCGGCGAAGCTTCGTATTTGGGCATGGTTTCCCCCAATTTCCATAAGTTGTATGCAAACGTGCAACTTTTGCCCTCTGCCCGCCTATGTCAGGGGACGCTCCCAAACAAAACTAAGGAGGAAGATCTATGTCAAACAATCACACACCCAATTACAACCTCAGCCAGTGGGAGGCGGAGGACAAGGTGCTCCGCACCGACTTCAACGCCGACAATGCCAAAATCGACGCCGGGCTCAGGGTCCTGGACACAGGCAAGGCGGACAAATCCACAGTGACCGCCCTCGGCAGTCAGCTGGCGGCCCTGGAGGGCCGGACCCTGCGGCTGGCCACGGGCAGCTATACCGGAACCGGAACCAATTCCCGGACGGTTGCCTTTCCCTTTCCGCCCAAATTCGTCTGGATTCAGCGGCTGGGAGGGGATGA
>JAAVYL010000110.1 GCA_022791075.1 Lawsonibacter sp.
CAGCGGGGATTGTTGGACTGCTTGGCAATCACCTCTACCACCTGCTCATTCAGGCCCAGGTTCAAAATAGTGTCCATCATGCCGGGCATGGAGGCCCGGGCGCCGGAACGGACGGAGACCAGCAGGGGGTTCTCCATGTCGCCGAACTTCTTGCCGGTGATCTCCTCCAGCTTGTCCACATACTTCATGATGTCGGCCTGGATCTCGTCGTTGATGCGCTCGCCGTCCTCGTAATACTGGGTGCAGGCCTCAGTGGTGATGGTGAAGCCCTGGGGAACGGGCATACCGATGTTGGTCATCTCGGCCAGGTTAGCGCCCTTTCCGCCCAGCAGATCACGCATGTTGGCGTTGCCCTCTGAGAAGAGGTAGAGAAATTTAGTTGCCATGGTAATCATTCCTTTCAGTTGTGTATGCGGCGGCCTGACCGTCCAGCTCCCGGCAGGACCGCCGCCGTCCAAAGCACGGTGCTTCAAAGTGGTTCAAAAACGAATAGAAATATTTTTCGCCGCTTCTGGAATACCGTGCACAATATTATACAGATGTCACAGGGAGAATGCAAGATTTTTCAAAAAATTTCCCATAGAAATTCCAGCGGAAATTTTGTTGAAAAAAGCGGTTGAAGCGCGTATAGTGGAGAGAAACGGGCCTGGGCTGGCCGGCTCGGGACAGAGCTGGAAAATGGGAGAGGATTTTATGGAAAAAGAGCTGCTGCTGGGACTGTATCTGCTGGCTGTCAATCTGGCTGCCTTCGCTCTGATGGGGATGGACAAGAGCCGGGCCAGAAAGGGGAACTGGCGTATTGCGGAGAAAACGCTGTTCTTTCCGGCGGTGATCGGCGGGGCGCTGGGGGGCACACTGGGAATGAAAGTGTTTCGCCATAAGACGAAGCACTGGTATTTTCGCTGCGGTTTTCCCCTGCTTATGGTTCTTCAGCTGACGGGGCTGATTTGGCTGGCCTGGAGGAGGTACTCTGCCTGATTTCCGCTGTTTTTTGGAATCCTTTGGGACAGCTATCGACGAACAGGGGCGCCTGTGGTATAATCCAGTATATCATTTGGAACGCGCACAGAGGGAGGTGACCACAGTGGGGACAGGCGGAGCGCACCAGCCGGAGAAGAGAATCTGCGCAGGACTTCTGGCTCATGTGGACGCGGGCAAGACCACATTGTCTGAGGGGATGCTGTATTTGAGCGGCGCTGTGCGCAGACTGGGCCGGGTGGATCACCGGGACGCATTTCTGGACACCGATGTTCAGGAGCGGGAGCGGGGGATCACCATTTTCTCCAAGCAGGCGGAGCTGGTCTTTGGAGACGCTGCCGTTACCCTGCTGGACACCCCGGGCCATGTGGACTTCTCCGCCGAGATGGAGCGCACCCTCCAGGTGCTGGACTGCGCCGTCCTGGTCATCAGCGGCACCGACGGCGTTCAGGGCCATACCCGCACCCTGTGGCGGCTGCTGGAGCGGCATGGGATCCCGACCCTTCTGTTTATCAACAAGATGGATCTGGCGGGAGCGGACCGGGAGAGACTGCTGAGTCAGCTCCAGGCCGGGCTGAACAGCAGCTGCCTGGATTTCTCCTCTGGACTGGCTCCCATCCAGGAGGACCTGGCGTCTCTGAACGAGGAGCTGATGGACAAGTATCTGGAGGGCGGTGAGGTCACAGAGGAGGATGCAGCTGTATGCGTTGCCAGGCGGCTGGTGTTCCCCTGCTTCTTCGGCTCAGCCCTGAAGCTGGAGGGGGTGGAGGCGCTTCTGGACGGACTGTGCCAATATATCCAGCCCCCCGCCTATCCCCCGGACTTTGCCGCACGGGTATTTAAAATTGCCCGGGACGGGTCCGACCGCCTCACCTACATCAAGGTGACCGGTGGGACGCTCAGGGTGCGCACCCTCCTGGGGGAGGAGAAGGTCAACCAGATTCGCGTCTACTCCGGGAGCAAATTCCGGACGCTGGATGAGGCCCCTGCCGGAACGATATGCGCCCTCACCGGCCTGACGAAAACCAGGCCGGGGGACACGCTGGGGGCGGAGGCCCCGTCTCTGGAGCCGGAGCTGGAGCCTGTGCTCACCTACCAGGTTGTTCTGCCGCCGGGGTGTGATGTGCACACCCTTTTGAAAAATCTCCGCCAGCTGGAGGAGGAGGACCCCCAGCTGCGGGTGATGTGGAATGAGACGTTGGGAGAGATTCATATCCAGCTCATGGGAGAGGTTCAGCTGGAGGTGCTGGCCCGGCTGATCCGGGAGCGGTTCGGGGTGGAGGTGTCCTTTGGAGAGGGGAACATTGTGTATCGGGAGACCATCACCGCTCCTGTGGAGGGGGTGGGGCATTTTGAGCCCCTGCGGCACTACGCTGAAGTGCATCTGCTGCTGGAGCCCGCCCCCCGGGGCAGCGGACTGGAGCTGGCCTGTGCCTGCCCTGCCGACCAGCTGGACCCGAGCTGGCAGCGGCTGGTCCTCACCCATCTGAAGGAGAAGCGGCACCGGGGAGTGCTCACCGGCTCCCCGATTACCGACATGAAAATCACCCTGGTGGCCGGCAGGGCCCATGTAAAGCATACCGAGGGGGGAGATTTCCGTCAGGCCACCTACCGGGCGGTGCGCCAGGGCCTGATGCAGGCAGACTGTCTGCTTCTGGAGCCGCACTATAACTTTACGCTGGAGCTGCCGCCGGACTGTGTGGGCCGGGCGATGAATGACCTCCAGACCATGGGGAGCACAGTGGAGGGTCCGGAGCAGGAGGGAGAGCTTTCTGTGCTGTCCGGCCATGCCCCAGTGGCTGGCCTGCGGAACTACTGGCGGGAGGTCACCGCCTATACCCGGGGCCTGGGGCGGCTGTCCTGCACCCTCCGGGGGTATGAGCCCTGCGGGAATCAGGAGGAGATTGCGGCCCGGCTTGCCTATGATCCGGAGCGGGATGTGGACAACCCGCCAGATTCGGTTTTCTGCTCCCATGGGGCAGGGGTGATCGTGAAGTGGAACGAGGTGCGTGCCCATATGGATGTGGACAGCGGCCTGCGGCTGGGGGCGGAGAAGACCGGCCTGGAGCCCTCTGCTCCCGCAGGGGGGGAGCGGCAGTACCGGGGCGGCAGTCTGGAGCAGGACAAGGAGCTGCAGGCGGTCTTTGAGCGCACCTATGGCAGGGTGGAGCGAAATTTGGCCTTCCAGCCCCGGAGGGAGCCCGCCCGCACCAGCTTGGATGAGGGGAAATACAGCATTCGCTCCCAGGGGAGCGGTCCGGAGTATCTGCTGGTGGATGGGTACAACATCATTTTTGCCTGGGAGGAGCTGAAGGAGCTGGCCCGGCAGGATGTATCCGCCGCCCGGGGAGCACTGGAGGATATTTTGTCCAACTACCAGGGCTATCGCAGGTGTGTGGTGATTCTGGTGTTTGACGCCTATAAGGTGAAGGGAAACCCCGGATCCGTGGAGAAAAAGGATAACATCTATGTGGTGTATACCAAGGAGGCGGAGACGGCGGACGCCTATATAGAAAAGGCTACCTATGACTTGGGCAGGGACCACCGGGTCCGGGTGGCCACCTCCGATGGCCTGGAGCAGCTGATTATCCTGGGCCATGGAGCCCTGCGCCTGTCCGCTCGCTCCTTCAAGGCGGAGGTGGAGCAGGCCCAGGGGGAGATTTCCGCCCTGGTGGCCAGGCTGAACATGCGGAACAGGGAGTTGGGAAGGGTAGAACACACGGCAATCATTACAAAAAAATGACGGCAGCCCGCCTCATCCGGTTGGAGAGGCGGGCTGCTGAATGATTTATTTTCCCATGTAGGAGAAGTGCATGTAGTCGTGATAGCCGTAGGTTGGGTTTGCATCCGAGGCCCAGGCGTCGCCGCCCCAGTCCCAGCCGTGGGCGCGGAAGGTGCGCACCACGATGCCGTTTTCTGCGATGGAGTAGGGGTCCTCGCCTGGGGTCCAATGGGTGCCTGCAAGGGCCTGACCATCCCGGACCTGGAAGTTGGCTGTGGGATTGATGTCGATAGCGGTGCCGCAGTTGTGCTCCCCTGTGGCGTTGTCCCCACGCCAGGAGTAGCCGCCGATGCTGCTGATGGGGAACTGCTCAGGGTCGTTGTAAATCTCGGTGAAGATTTCCACAACCTCGTCGGCCAGAGCCTTGTGGATTTTTAGAGTGGCTGTGCCGGAGGTCCTTGTACCGTCCTTTTTCAGCTTCCAGGCGGGCACGGTAACGGTGACCATATTGGCCTCTGCCTCTTCCCTGTTTTCAAAGCGGCGTTTGTTTTCGTCGCCAAACAGGCGCAGGTGCTTGGCGTTATTTTCACCCAGCCGCAGGAGGGGATCGCTGTCCTCGTCCTCCCACCACCACCAGGGATCGGGTTCCGGCTCCGGCTCAGGCTGCACGGTGTTCCACTCCTCTATGGGGACATCCAGGGCGTTGAGCAGAATCACCACGCCCTGAGCTCGGGTGAGGGTATCGCTGCCGCCGAAGGTGCCGTCAGGATAGCCGGAGAGCAGCTTGAGGGCGAAAGCCCGTGCAACGCCGGGGCGGTAGTCCGCCGGGAGCTCCAGGAAGTCCAGAACGGCAGGGTCAGCGGCGGCTTTGGGGGTTCCGCAGTCCAAAAGCAGTACCGTCAGCGCAGAGGCGTCCTGCCGGGTGATGGGGGTATCCAGCCTGTCCGCCCCAACCGGCATGAAGGTCCGGATTGCCCCGGCGGCATCCACAGCTGCGAAGTAGGGGTAGGCCCAGTGCGCCCCGGCAGAGGCGGGGTAGTTGAGATAGAGCTCCCCCTGGAAGGTCAGCGACAGCATGGTGAGATACTGTCCCCAGGTCAGGGTGCCGTCAGGCGCCATGGTGCCGTCCGGATTGCCCCGGACCATGCCCAGTTCGCTGGCCCGGCTGATGGCGCTGTAGGCCCAGTGGCTCTCATCCAGGTCGGACCAGCGCCCCGCGGCCTGAACCGGGAGGACCAGCAGGCTGGCGGCCACTGCAATGGTACAGAGTATTGCGGTTAATTTTTGCTTCATCGGGTGTTCCTCCTCCTTTATGTAGAAACAGTATATCACAAAAAAGGAGCGAAGGGTAGGAATAATTACATTTTTCGACAGGGGAATTTGCGCTCTGCCCTCTGAGAAAAAATAGATTTGATTGTCAGCAGCATATTGTATTTGTGTAAAAATGTGATATACTGTATGGAAAGAGGACCCATGCTTGTCGGTTTATCCAGAAATGGCAGGCCCTCAAATAAGGAAACGGAGGAATACTTATGAAAAAACGAATCATGGTGCTGGCTGCTGCCTTGGTACTGTCGCTGATGGCGGTGCCCTCTGCCCTGGCAGCGAACACAACCGGAACCGCCTATGCCGCTACGCAGAACGTAGAGGTGGACGGCAAGGCAGTGGAATTCCAGATGTATGGAGTTTTAGAGGCCAACGGCTACGGCACCAACTATGTAAAGCTGCGGGATGTGGCCCATGTGCTCAGCGGAACCCCCGCTCAGTTTGAGGTGGGCTATGACGGCGGCATCAGCATTACCACCGGCACCGCGTATACCAACACCGGCACAGAGATGACAACGCCCTTTTCCGGCGACCGGGCTTATACCGGCGGGGCGCAGAGCCTGAAGATAAACGGCAAGGAGACGTCGCTGGACGCCATTGCGCTGATGGACGACCAGGGCGGCGGCTATACCTATTTTAAGCTCCGGGACCTGGGCAGCGCGCTGGGCTTCACGGTGGACTGGGATAGTCAGCGGGGCGTGATCACGGTAAAAACCGGCTCGACCACAACGCCGACCACCCCCACGGTGACATATTATAAGGAGTACCCGGATGTTCCGGACTTTGGCGCGTATTTGGGAATCCCCTGCACGGACGTAACGGTCAGCAGCGAGAATGACAAGTATACCAAGGCGGTCAGCTATTCGTATGAGCTGGCGGACATGGAAAAATGCGAAGACCTGGAGGGCAAAATAGCCGGTTGGGCTGCTGTCCTGGAGCAGAATGGGTATCCCTATGACGGAGAGTACATCGACGATAACGGAAATACCGTGGCAGTTTACGCAAAGGGAGACCGGGAGGTTCAAATCTGCGTTGAGGCGGCGGATGCGCACCCCTATTTTGCTGTCTATGTGTTTGACTGGAAGCCGGATCCCGTGGCAGGCACGGTTTCGTTCTATGAGGAGTACCCTGATGTGCCCGATTTCGGCGCGTATTTCGGAGTGCCCCGCTATGATACCTTTGTGCCCAGCGAAAGCCCCAGCTACGGCAAGGCGATTGTATATCTTTACGATGAGAAGCTGGTTTCAGCTATGATTGGAGCGGGTTTCGACGTGGTCGAGATGTATTCTGACCTCCTGGCGAAAAACGGCTATTATTACAGCGGCGGATTTGAGGATGACGCAGGATATACGGTTCTCGTGTACGAAAAGGGCAACAAGACTGTGATGACTGGCGTGTGGGATGTGAAGGGAAAGTACTTTTACACAGTACAGGTGCTGGAGAAGTGACGGACGGTCCTGGACCGCTGCTGCGGCACAAGCTTTCTGCATTGTGTGAATGAAAGTAATCAAAGGAGTGTTCAGGTATGGACGAGGCGCTTTTGAAGCAGGCGCTGGAGTTTGGGCAGCCCTATACAGCGCGGGGGGAGGTAGCCAGTTATATTCCGGAGCTCAGCAAGGCGGACGGGCGAGAGCTGGGTATCTGCGTCAGGTCTGTTGAGGGCGGGGAGATCCATTGCGGCTATTGGCAGCGGCGCTTCACCATTCAGAGTATTTCCAAGGTCATCAATCTGGCTATGGCTCTGGAGCGGTTCGGCTTTGACGCGGTGTTCAATAAGACGAAAATGGAGCCCTCCGGCGCCTCCTTCAATGCGATGTCTCGGATTTCTGACAGCGAGGATATCCCCTTTAACCCCCTGGTAAACTCAGGAGCTATCGCCGTTGTGGAGCTGCTGCTTCCCGTAGGCCTGGAGGGGATGCTGTCAGCGGTCCGGGGACTGTGCGGCGACCCGGAGATTGCCATCGACGAGGACGTGTTCCAGTCCGAATGGTCCCACAGCGCCCGCAACCGCTCGCTGGCCTATCTCCTGCAGAGCAAGGGGCTGATTGACGGTGATGTGGAGGAGGTCCTGCGGCTTTATACCCAACTGTGCTCCCTGAGCGTTACGGCGGAGAGTCTGGCCAATCTGGGGCAGGTGCTGGCCAACGGCGGCGTTCAGCCGGAAACTGGGCGCCGGCTGCTAAAGGAAGAGGTGATACGCACTACCCTGACCATGATGCTGACCTGCGGCATGTATGACGGCAGCAGCGAATTTGCTGTGCGGGTAGGACTTCCCAGCAAGAGCGGCGTGGGAGGCGGCATCCTGTCTGTGGTTCCGGGGGAGATGGGCATTGGGGTCTACGGACCCAGCCTGGACAGCAAGGGCAACAGTGCAGCGGGACAGAAGGTTCTGGAATACATCTCCCGCACAGAAAAGCTCCATATCCTGGGCCGGCTCATTCACTGACCGGTCCCCTGTATCCAAGCATCCAAATCTGACAGGGGAGAGGGAACAGCTATGAACGAAGTATTAACCGCTTTGTACGGAGGATTCACCAAGGCAGTCGGCCTGCTGAACGACTGGATGTACAGCTATATCCTGATTATCATGCTGCTGGCCGTGGGCCTGTACTTCACCCTGCGGACCAAGCTGGTCCAAATCCGTATGCTGTCCGAGTCCATTCGGGTGGTGGGAGAGAAGCCCAAGGACGGCAATTCCATCTCCGCCTTCCAGGCGCTGATGGTGTCCACAGCCAGCCGCGTGGGCACCGGCAACATCGTGGGCGTGGCCAGTGCCATTGCCGCCGGCGGCTATGGCGCGGTGTTCTGGATGTGGCTCATCGCCATCATCGGCGGCGCCTCCGCCTTTGTGGAGAGTACCCTGGCCCAGATCTACAAGAGGAAGGACCCCAAGGGCGGCAGCTACGGCGGTCCCTCCTATTACATCGAGGCCGCCCTCCACAGCCGCTTCCTGGGCGTCATCTTTGCCATCATCCTGATTGCAACCTATGCTGGCGGCTTCAACATGCTGTGCTCCTTCAACCTGATCAGCAGCTTTACCGGCTACTCCTTCTATGAGGCCATGGGCACCGTCACCCTGTTTGGCAAGGCGTTCAGCAAGGTGGCTGTGGCAGGCGGCGCAATCCTGGCTCTGCTGGTGGCGGTCTGCATCTTCGGCGGCGGCAGGCGCATCGTCAAGGTGACTGGCGTTATGGTGCCAGTGATGGGCGTGATCTACATCCTCATGGCGGTTGTGGTCATGGTACTGAATATCGGCGCCATTCCCGGCGTGCTGGTCAAGATCTTCTCTGAGGCCTTCAACCTCCAAGCCATTTTTGGCAGCTTTATGGGGTCCTGCATGATGCATGGCATCAAGCGCGGCCTGTACTCCAACGAGGCCGGTATTGGCTCCGCCCCCAATGCCGCCGCCACAGCCGACGTGTCCCACCCGGTGAAGCAGGGTCTGGTCCAGATGCTGTCCGTCTTTATTGACACCATTCTGGTCTGCACTGCCACAGCCATGATGATCCTGTCCACCGGCTTCGACATCAAGGGCGGCCTGGACGGCGCCCCTCTGGTGCAGGCCTCCCTGGCCACCATCTTCGGCCAGTTTGGTCCCTGCTTCATCACCTTTGCCCTGCTGCTCTTCGCGTTCACCACCCTGCTGGGCAACCTGTTCTACTGCGAGGGCTGTATGAACTACATAGCCGGCCGCAAGGTGGGCAGAGTGGGTACCACAGTGTTCAACGTCGCTGCGGTGCTCCTGGTGTTCATCGGCGCGCTGCTGAAGATTCAGGATGTGTGGAACATTGCCGATGTGCTCATGGGCTTTATGGCAATTATCAACCTGCCCGTGATTGTTATCCTGGGCGGCACCGCCATGAAGGCCCTGGAGGACTACAGCGCCCAGCGCGCCTCCGGCAAGGACCCCGCCTTTAAGGCAGCCGCGATTGGACTGAGAGAGCGCACCGATTTCTGGAATTGAATTTTGAGAGATACTCCCTCCGCCCGCTGTGTTTGACAGCGGGCGGAGCTATTTTGCCGTTGGTTCCGGAAACAGACGCTTCTCCAGCCGGTGCAGCTCCATGGCGTGCTGGGACAGATGGCTGCACAGACGCTGGAATGCCTGCGGCAAGTAGTCTGCCCGTTCACCGCGGGTGAATTCCCTGCCGCTGGACAGATATGCGGAGAGAGCGTCCAGGAGAAGGGCGTCCTCCAGAATGTCCTGGGTTGTCTCGTCGAAGTCCTCCAGCCAGGAGGTTTTGTCTATCATCATAATTGATCACACTCCTTATATAGCTTACAGCGATTATAACGCGGATAAGTTAAAATGTCAATCGCTAAAAGCGATATATTTTCAAAATAATGTTTCTGGTCTATAATAGCTCAGGGTGATGGACGTGGAAAATTATCGGGATATAATTCGTCGCAAGAGAAAAAAGGCTGGCTGGAGCCAATATAAATTAGCGCGGGAGGTTGGAATCACACAATCGTTCATGAATGAGATAGAAGGCGGAAAAAAAAGCCCCTCAATAGATGTGTTTTTCCGCATTTGTGAGGCGTTGGAAATCAAAGTATTTCCGGATGAGGAGTGATTCCATGACAGAATACTACATCCCGACGGGGAGCAGCCAGACTGAGCTGGTGGAGAAACGCTCCCGCTTCATCGGCCAGGTATGGCGGGTGAGCTCCGAGGCGGAGGCCCGGGCACGGATTGAGGAGACAAGAAAGAAGCACTACGACGCCCGGCACAACTGCTGGTGCTTCCGCATCCGGGAGGAGGGCACAGAGCGGTACTCCGACGACGGAGAGCCCCAGGGCACTGCGGGACAGCCCATGCTCAACGTGTTCCAGCGGGAGGATGTGACCGACGTGGTCTGTGTGGTCACCCGGTATTTCGGCGGGATTCTGCTGGGGGCCGGGGGACTGGTCCGGGCCTACACCCAGGCCGCCAAGGATGCCCTGGATGCCGCCGGAATCTCTGTCGTCCGCCGCTGGGCGGTGATGGAGGTGCCCTGCACCTATGCCCAGTTTGAGGGGATGCGCCGGGAGGTGCTCTCCTTTGGGGGTACTGTGGAGGATGTGGAATACGGCGCCGGCGTGTGCCTGTCCGCCCTGATCCCGGAGGAGGCCGCCGCGGCCTTTGCCGCCCGGGTGCGGGATGTGTCCGCCGGAGCCGTGGAGGTGCGGGAGACGGGAGAGCGGCTCCAGGCTGTCCCCCGGCGGGAGGCCGGGGAGTAATTGCACATTCTGGGCCTTGACAATTTCCCCGGCCGGTGATATAGTGTCCCTGTCAAAATGGCTTTGACGGAGAAGAGGCCTGCGGAACCACGCAGAGAGGGGCGCCCCGTGGTGAAAGCGCCCTGTGCGGATGCCGGCCGGTACCACTCCAGAGCCGCCCGGGAGGACCGGGCCGGGACCTCCCGTTACAGAGGTCACGAGCGGCAAGCTGTCACGCTGCGCCTGCTCGCGACGTGGGTCACACATCCCGGCTGTGCAGAGGCTGTCCGCTCCCTGTTGGGGAACTCGCCGCTTTTGCCCCGGCTTCAGCCCACTGGTCGCGGCGGCTGTGTGCCTCTTGCAAGCAGGGTGGAACCGTGGAGCTTTGATCGCTTCACCCCTGAACCGAGTCAGGGGTGGAGCGTTTTTTGTCCGCCCCAATATTAAGGAGGAACCATTATGTCCGAAGAGAATCTGTACACCTTTGAAAACCCCGAATACCGCCAGACCTACTGGCATACCTGCTCTCATGTGATGGCCCAGGCGGTGAAGCGCCTGTGGCCCGAGGTGAGGCTGGCTATCGGCCCTTCCATCGACGAGGGTTGGTATTATGACATGGACGCCCCCTTCTCCTTTACCCCGGAGCATCTGGAGCAGATTGAGGGGGAGATGCGCAGGATCTGCAAGGAGAAGCTGAAGCTGGAGCGGTTCGAGCTGCCCCGGGCGGAGGCCCTCAAGCTGATGGAGGAGAAGGGGGAGCCCTTCAAGGTAGAACTGATCAACGACCTGCCCGAGGACGAGGTCATCTCCTTCTACAAGCAGGGGGAGTTTACCGACCTGTGCGCCGGCCCCCACCTGGACTCCACCGGGCGCATCAAGGGCAACGCCCTGAAGCTCACCGCCTGCAACGCCGCCTATTGGCGGGGTGACTCCAGCCGGGAAACCCTTCAGCGCATCTATGGCGTGGCCTTTCCCAAGAAAGACGAGCTGGACGAGTACCTGGCCCGGATCGAGGAGGCCAAGAAGCGGGATCACCGGCGGCTGGGCAAGGAGCTGGGGCTGTTTATGCTCCGGGATGAGGGGCCCGGCTTCCCCTTCTTCCTGCCCAAGGGTATGGTGCTGAAGAACACCCTGCTGGACTACTGGCGGAAGATCCACAAGAAGTACGGCTATGTGGAGATATCGACCCCCATCATGCTCAACCGCCAGCTGTGGGAGCGGTCCGGCCACTGGGACCACTACAAGAATAACATGTACACCACTGTCATTGACGAAGTGGACTTCGC
>JAAVYL010000010.1 GCA_022791075.1 Lawsonibacter sp.
ACCCCCAGCTCCGACTTGCCGCAGGGGCATTTAATATGCGCCGGGGCCGCCGCCAGAGAAAACAGGTCCCGCTCCACAATCACCGACTGCATACAGTGAGGGCAGATGTAGGACAAAAACCGCTTCGTCTCTTGTACCATTTTGGTCGCTCCTTTGGGGATTTCATAGGTATATTATAGCGCAGCTTTCAGGAAAATACAAGACGGCAAAGCCCCCGTCCGATGGACGGGGGCCGTCTGTACGGCCTGTTCAGTTGGTGCATTCCGGTTCCGGACAGCAGGCACCGGGCATCAGGCCGGACACGCACGATCAAAGCAGGGCTTCAAGGGTCTTCCAGCCTGTCGGCTGATTATTTGCTCCGCACCCGGCTCACCGCCTCATGCCAGCCGGACAGCAGAGCGGTACGCCTCTCTCCGTCCATAGCGGGCTCATACAGCCGGTCCAGGGTCCATTGGCGCCGGATCTCATCCGGACTGGACCACATCCCAACAGCCAGACCAGCCAGATAGGCGGCCCCCAGGGCGGTGGTCTCCCGGATCATGGGACGGCGGATCGCCCGGTCCACAATGTCCGCCTGGAACTGCATGAGGAAGTTGTTGGCCGAGGCCCCGCCGTCCACCCGCAGCTCCCGCAGGGGGATGCCGGTGTCCTCCTCCATGGCCCGGAAGACGTCGGCGGTCTGGTAGGCGATAGACTCCAGGGCAGCCCGGATGATGTGGTTGCGTCCCGCCCCCCGGGTCAGGCCCAGGACGGCCCCCCGGGCGTTCATGTCCCAGTAGGGCGCCCCCAGGCCGGTGAAAGCGGGCACCACATAGACCCCGGCGGTGTCCTTTACCTTTTCTGCAAAATATTCGGTATCAGAGGAGTCAGAGATGAGCCCCAGCTCGTCCCGGAGCCACTGGACCACCGCCCCGCCCACAAAGATACTGCCCTCCAAGGCGTAGGTCACCCTTCCGTTCAGGCCGATGGCAATGGTGGTGAGCAGGCCGTTTTTGCTGACAAAGGGCTTTTCCCCCGTATTCATCAGCAGGAAGCAGCCGGTGCCGTAGGTGTTCTTGGCCTCCCCCGGCCCGAAGCAGGTCTGTCCGAAGAGGGCGGCCTGCTGGTCGCCGGCGATGCCGGCGATGGGCACCTCCACCCCCTGGATGTTCACCGTCCCGTAAATTTCGCTGGAGGAGCGCACCTCGGGCAGCATGTTCATGGGGATATCCAGCCTTTGACAGATGCCCTCGTCCCAGCACAGGTCCTTGATGTTGTAGAGCATGGTGCGGCTGGCGTTGGTCTGGTCGGTGACGTGGACCCCTCCGTTGGTGAGCTTCCAGATCAGCCAGCTGTCCACGGTTCCAAAGAGAAGTGTCCCCGCTTCAGCCTGTTCTCTGGCTCCAGGGACGTTGTCCAGAACCCACTTGATCTTTGTGGCGGAAAAGTAAGCGTCCACCAGCAGGCCGGTGCGGTCCTTCACGTAGTCCGCAAAGGCAGAATCGGCCTTCAGCTCCTCACAAAGCCCGGCGGTGCGGCGGCACTGCCACACTATGGCGTTATATACCGGCCGGCCGGTCTTCCGGTCCCAGACGACGGTAGTCTCCCTCTGGTTGGTGATGCCGATGCCCGCCAGCTCCCGGACGTCCACCCCGCTCTGAGCCAGCACCTCCATCAGCACGCCATACTGGCTGGACCAGATCTCCATAGGGTCATGCTCCACCCAGCCGGGCTGGGGATAGAACTGGGTGAACTCCTTCTGGGCCATACCCACAATATTTTGCTCCCGGTCGAAGAGAATGCAGCGGCTGCTGGTGGTTCCCTGGTCCAGGGCGGCAATATATCGTTTTTCCATGGTGCTCCCCTCTCCTTCTGTTTTTTGTATTATACCGCAATTTTCACGAAGAAACAAGGTTTCTGGAGAGAAAAACGCCCTGTGGGGGGGTTACCAGGCCGCTATGGCTCCGTCGCACCTGGGCTCGGTTCCGCCGATGAGCAGACCGCTGTCCGTGCGCCAGATGATCTGCCCCCGGCCCATATCGATACGGTCACTGATGATCTCCACCTCATGGCCCATGGCGGCCAGAGCTTTGGCAATTTCCGGCAAAACCTCCTGCTCCAGCTGGATATGCCTGCCCCCGATCCACTGCATTCGGGGGGCATCCAGGGCCTGCTGAGGGTTCATGTGGTAGTCGATGGTGTTCACCAGAACCTGAACGTGTCCCTGGGGCTGCATAAAGGCCCCCATCACCCCGAAGGGGCCCACAGCATCTCTGTCCTTCATCAAAAAGCCGGGGATGATGGTGTGGTAGGACTTCTTTCCTCCGGCCAGACAGTTATCGCTGCTGGGGTCCAGAGAGAAGTTGGCCCCCCGGTTCTGGAAGGAGATCCCCGTGCCTGGAACGGCCACCCCCGCGCCGAAGGTGGTGTAGGTGCTCTGAATCCAGGACACCATGTTGCCCTCCCCGTCGGCGGTACACAGGTAGATGGTGCCGCCGCAGGAGGGGTCCCCCGCCTGCGGCAGCAGAGCCCTGTCTGTGATGAGGGCCCGGCGGCGGGCGGCGTACGCCTCAGACAGCATGTCCTCCGCCCTCGTTGTCATGTACCGGGGGTCGGCCACATAGGTCTTGGTGTCCGCAAAGGCCAGCTTGATGGCCTCCAGGATGCGGTGGTAGGTGGTGACGCTCTCCCGCTGGGGGTCCGGCTCAAAGCCCTTGAGGAGGTTCAGTGCCATGAGGACAGTGATGCCGTGGCCGTTGGGCGGGATCTCGCAGACAGTGTAGCCCCGGTAATCGGTGGAAATAGGCTCCACCCACTCCGGGCGGTAATGGCGGAAGTCGTCCTCGGTAAAGTATCCCCCCGTCTCCCGGCTGAAAGAGACCATCCTCTCCATCAGCGCCCCGCGGTAATAGCTCTCGCAGTCCGTCTCGGCCAGCTCCTCCATGGTCCGGGCATACTCCTCCCAGCGGAACAGATCCCCCGCTTCGTAGGGAGTGCCGTCCCCCTTCATAAAGGAGTTCCACCAGTACTCGTGAGGGACCGGGTTGTGCTCCATGGCTTTTTTTATGCGGGCGGCGTCCCTGGCCCACTGCCGGGCCACGTTCACCGAAACGGGTGTCCCCTGCCGGGCATAGAAGATCGCCGGGGCAAAAAGCTCAGCCAGCGGCTTCGTTCCAAAGCGGCGGTGCAGCTCTGCCCATCCGGCGGGGGCGCCGGGAACCATGGTGGGAATCCAGCCCTCCTTCGGCATCTCCGTAAAGCCTAATTCCATTACAGTCTCTGCGCTGAGGGCTGCGGGAGCCACCCCGCTGGCGTTGAGACCGTAAAGCCTTTTCTCCTGCTCCACCCAAACCAGGGCAAAGGCGTCGGAGCCCAGGCCGTTGCCTGTGGGCTCAAAAAGCGGCATGGCCGCCGCCATGGCTATCGCCGCGTCCACTGCGCTGCCCCCGGCTTTCAGCACCTCCAGCCCCGCCTGGGCCCCCTGGGGCACCGAGGTGCAGGCCATGCCGTTTTTGGCATATACCACATTTCTGCGGGAGGGATATGTATACTGATACGGGTTGTACTGAGGCATTGGGGTCAGCTCCTTTTCCTTCTTCAGATGGGACTATTATACCGCTTTTCTATGGAAAAGGCAATGGGAGCGCCCTGCGTTTGGGCGCTCCTGTAAATAAGAAAATTCTTATTATAAATACCTATCTGTGATTTCAGGGTCATTCGTGACAACCAGTGTGTACCACTCAACGGATTCGGGATTCGATGCGCTGGCACGAACGTCATAAACAAGGCCGTTTGTGGTGGCAATTTTGGCTCCCTGCTGCTGCTCAACCGAACGGTTGGGAACCCAGCCCAGTTCCTTACCGCCAGTGGAAAAACCAAGGTTAAACCGACCATTGACAGGCCCAGCGTAGCCATAGCACGCCACAGGGTCTCCGGTGCCGAAAACTGTGGCAAATCTCGGACTGGCGGCAAAAGAACTGCCAAGGTTCAAAAAAATGTTGTAAGGTTCTTTGTAGTAGCTGGCTTTCGGCACGCCGTTGGTAAGGAAGTACTCCTCAAGGGCCGCCTGTCCGGGGTCAACCTCAACTGTCGGTACATCCCAGCCGGGGAACAGCTCGGAAAATTCAGGAATCTTTTCCTCTGTGCCATTATTCAGGTCAATGAGGGTCACAGTACCGTCCACGGTCCAGGCCTGGTCACCGTGAATAATCTCATCACGGGCGGCCAGAATGGCTTCCTTCGTCGCGGGGGATGCACTGTTCAGGTCCATATAGGCGACCTGCTCCACAGACATCTTGGAAATGTCAGCCGCAGGTGCGACGGCATTGGCGCTGAAGGCAAACAGGCTGGAGAGCATTGCCATAGACAACACAATAGATAATGTTTTTTTCATGTTTTTGCTCCTTTCATTGTGTAAAGCATGTTTTTACTGCATAAGGCTTCGGAAAACATCAATACCTGATGCTTCCGGTCACTGTGATATCATAAGGCGCGTTGTTGCGGATAGCAATTATGTACTCACCTGGTTCTCTTACTTTTAGCGACTTGTATATGCTTCCACTGGTACTGCTCAGGTAGTAAAACGCATTATTAGCGTCAACATAGCCAAAATCAACGCTAGCGGACTTGGATGTATAAGTACAATTATACTTTATAAGCTCATCCTTATCCAGGGAAATCCAATCAGTCAGGAATACAATAGTATTTGCTGGAATCGTGTGATTGATCTGACCAGTAGACCGCATAATGACAACATTGCCGACGGGTTTTTCCACTGCTACGGCTGAGATAATGGTACAACTAAAAACAAGAATACAGGCCAACAAAACAGTCCATAACCGTTTACGCATAACAACGAACCTCCATATCTACAGTGACTTACTCAAAGGGAATAAAAGGCATGTGCAGTGCTGTTGACGGGTCTATCACCTCAACTTTCATCTCATGATTTGAAACAGGCGGCTCATTACGTCCCTGGGAGTGCAGCACACCAGCAACAACCACAGCCAAAAGGATAGTGGCCAAGCCAGCCAAGACCAAGACCCTTCTGCGGGTGAACCCTGGCGGAGCCTCCGCCGGAGGGGTTTCCCCTTTCTCCTGCTCTGACAGTTCAGGGAGCTCCGCCGGAGGAGCTGTTTCCTTCTGTTCTGGCAGTTCAAAGGGTTCCTCCAAATCCTTGATCAGAGCGTCAACAGGCACATGGTACAGTTCGCTCAACTTTGCAAGGTTCTCTGTGGAGGGAACAGACACTCCATTTTCCCACCGGCTGATTGTCTGGCGGGATACGTTCAGTTTTTCCGCCGCTCTCTCCTGAGAGATACCACTTGCCTCTCTGTACTTGTTCAAGCGCTGTTTCGTTTCCATCCTACATCGACCTCCCTGTTTTTACTACCACATCCATGTTACATCTGCAAATTTTCATGTAACATGACTGTTACATTTGGAAAGTTATGGGTATTTTTGATGGAAAAATATCTTTTTATCTACTAATTATATCATTTTTGACAATTTCCGTCAATAGATTCGGTTGGAAAAGGACGCGCCCGGAACGGGCGCGTCCCTGCGGTCTGTGAAATTTTTTACAGCCCCTGGGCAATCATAGCCTCAGAAATTTTCTTGAACGCGGCAATGTCGTTGCCCGCAATGAGGTCGTCCCCCAGGCCGTACTCCTGAGCGGCCGCGGCGGAGGCGTCATAGATAGAGCCCATAATCTGGCGCAGCTTCTCGTCCACCTCGGAGCGTTTCCAGTTATAGCGGATAGAGTTCTGCGCCATCTCCAGGGCGGACACAGCCACGCCGCCCGAGCCGGAGGCCTTTGCCCCCGCGGCGAGAATCTTGGGGCTGAGGCGCAGCAGCCTCATGGCCTCACTGGTGGCGGGCATATTGGCCCCCTCCACATAGTAGCGCACGTCGTTGGCCAGAATGCAGATGGCATCCTCCACGTCCAGCTCGTTCTGGGTGGCGCAGGGGATTACAACGTCAGTCTTCACCTCCCAGGGCTTCTTGCCGGGGAAGAACTCCACCCCGAACTCCCTGGCGTAGGCGGACACCTTATCCTTGCCGCTGTCCCGCATCTTCAGGAGGAAATCCAGCTTCTCCTGGGTATTCACCCCCTCGGGGTCGTAGATAGAGCCATCCGGGCCGGCGAGGGTAACCACCTTTGCTCCCAGCTGGGCCGCCTTGCGGCACACCCCCCAGGACATATTGCCGAACCCGGACACAGCGATGGTTCTGCCCTCCAGGGTATCATTCTGGCTGGCCACCATCCGCTCCAGGAAGTAGACGGTACCTGAACCGGCGGCCTCCAGCCGGACCTTGCTGCCGCCGTAGGTGAGGCCCTTGCCCGTGAGGGCGGAGCTCTCCGCCTTGCCCAGCAGCCGCTTATACTGGCCGTACAGATAGCCGATCTCCCGGGCGCCCACTCCGATGTCGCCAGCGGGGATGTCGGTGTCCGCGCCAATGTAGCGGTACAGCGAGTTCATAAAGGACTGGCAGAAGCGCATGATCTCCCGGTCGCTCTTCCCCCGGGGGTCGAAGTCCGCACCGCCGGAGGCGCCGCCGATGGGCAGGCCGGTGAGAGCGTTTTTATAAGTCTGCTCAAACCCCAGGAACTTGACCACGCTCTCATTCACCGAGGGGTGGAAGCGCAGCCCGCCTTTATAGGGGCCGATGGCACTGTTGAACTGGACCCGGTACCCATGGCAGGTGTGGGCGTTTCCCTTGTCGTCCACCCAGGGCACCAGGAAAGTAACCATTCGCTCAGGCTCCACCATACGGGTGAGCAAATCCAGCTTTTCATAGCGGGGATCGTCCAGGGCGGGATCTATCATCTCCAGCCAGGTCTGGACGGACTGGAGGTACTCCGGCTCGCTGGGGTATTTCTGGCGAAGCCGCTCCAGCACACGGGCAGCATAGTTATTCATAAGCTCCCTCCTTACACCAGGCCGTAGGCCAGCATGGAGTCGGCCACCTTCAGGAACCCGGCAATATTGGCGCCGGCCACCAGATTGCCGGCCAGCCCATACTGCTCGGCGGCCCGGGAGGCGTTGTGATACAGGTCGGTCATGATGGTCAGCAGCCGCTGGTCCACCTCCTCAAAGGTCCACGAGAAGCGCATGGAGTTCTGGCTCATCTCCAGGGCGGACACAGCCACGCCGCCGGCGTTGGAGGCCTTGGCGGGGGCAAAGAGCACACCGGCCTCCTGGAGCGCGTCCATAGCCTCGGGGGTGGTGGGCATATTGGCTCCCTCCGCCACAGCGAAGCATCCATTTTTGATCAGGGCCTTGGCCCCCTCCAGGGGCAGCTCGTTCTGGGTGGCACAGGGCAGGGCAATCTGACAAGGAACCTGCCAGATGCCGGTGCAGCCCTCATGGTACTCCGCGCCGGGCCTGCGGGCGGCATACTCTTTGATGCGGGCCCGCTCCACCTCCTTGATCTCTTTCATCAGGTTCAGATCAATGCCGTCCTTATCATAGATATAGCCGTTGGAGTCGGACATGGCCACCACTCTGCCGCCCAGCTGGGCCGCCTTCTCACAGGCGTAGGTAGCCACGTTGCCGGAGCCGGAAATGACCACTGCCGCCCCGTCGAAGCTCTTGCCCGCGTCCCTGAGCATATTGTCGGTAAAATAGCACAGGCCGTAGCCAGTAGCCTCCTTCCGGGCCAGGGAGCCGCCGTAAGTAAGGCCCTTACCGGTGAGAACCCCGGTAAACTCGTTGCGCAGCCGCTTGTACTGGCCGAAGAGATAGCCAATCTCCCGGGCACCCACCCCAATATCGCCGGCGGGCACGTCGGTGTCAGGACCAATATACTTGAACAGCTCGTTCATAAAGGACTGGCAGAAGCGCATAACCTCGGCTTCACTCTTCCCCTTGGGGTCAAAGTCAGAGCCGCCCTTGCCGCCGCCGATGGGCAGGCCGGTGAGGCTGTTCTTAAAGGTCTGCTCAAAGCCCAGGAATTTGATGATGCTCTCGTTGACGGAGGGGTGGAAGCGCAGCCCGCCCTTGTAGGGGCCAATGGCGCTGTTAAACTGGATGCGGTAGCCCCGGTTTACATGGATATTCCCCTGGTCGTCCTCCCAGGGCACCCGGAATTTGATCGTCCGCTCCGGCTCCACCAGGCAGTCCATAACTCCCTCTTTAATCAATTCGGGCCGGGCGTTGGCCACAGGGGCCAGAGAGGTGAGCACCTCCCGAACCGCCTGATGAAATTCAGGCTCAGCGGGGTCACGCTTTATCACTCGCTCCATCAGCCCGTTTAAATACTCATTCTGAATGCTCATAGTAATTCCTCCCGAATAATATTTTGTCGATTCTTTGTCGTATCCTGCGTTCTCCCTCTCCTTCCGCGGGTTATATCCACCTTAACACGTTTGTTTTTGCAAGTCAATTATTTATTTCCTGCAAAATATACTTTTGTTTAATACGCTAACGTATTATCGAATCAAATACTCGTTTTAGTTATTTTGACGTTTATTAGACGTACCGACCCCCACAGATACATCCAGCATATCCCACCTTCGTCCCCTCAGAACGCAAAAGGCCTGCCATGAAATGGCAGGTCTTTTGTAAACAATGTAGCATTACGATCAGGTGCGGGCCGCCCTCTCGGCCAAAAACTCAACAAAATCCATAATTGTTCTGCGGTCTGATAAGGACATGCTTCGGTAGGTGCTGCACAGCTTTTTCAGCGAGGTCTCCTCTCTCAGGTCGGAATGACCCAAAAGGTAGTCCAGACTTACCTCAAACAGGTCCGCAAGGCGTTTGAGGATAACTTCATCCCTGGGAAAGTGGTTTCCACTTTCATAAAAGCTTATCATTCTCGGGGAGATATCGACAGCCTGGCCCAAGGCAGACTGAGTCATTTTCTTCTCCTGGCGCAGCTGCCGGAGCCTTTCGCTAAACGTCACAAAAATCACCTCTCAAGTATTATGCCGGAAATGTGTGACGAAATCATGAAGATGATTGAAATTTGCTGAAATTCGACTGCAACGTAGCAATTTTTCTCTTTTCTCCCCATTTTCTTACAGCACGGAACCATAATAGAACCTTTATTTCCTCAGTAGCGTGTAATCCACGGGTAATACAGCTGAAGCAGTCCCCCTGTCCTGTCCAGGTGGAGCAGGCGGTAAAACTGGATATCCTCTTCCCTGCCCGTCTCCCAAAAGCCTCCGGGAACACAGTACAGATTGGTCTGCTCCACATCCATATAATACTCCATAGCTACCTCTCCATCTTCGTTCCGGCCATAGAGTCTGCAGCACTGCGCCCCTTTCAGTTCTGTCATGCCCTCGCTTGTCAGGCTGTACTGTTCTGTCCCGCCCCGAATAAAGTCCCGGTCCAGCTCCTCATCCTGAATCAGCTGGGCGCAGTAGGCGTGGGCAAAGGAGGACTGATACAGTTCCTGTACAGCCTGGGCGTCAAACGCCCCGTCCTCCGGCTTATACCGATCCAGCACCAGCCGTCCGTCCTTCAGCAGACCGCTGCACAGAACAATTTCAAACTCCGGTGTTCTGACCTGGTACCAGTCCTCCTGGGCCATCTCTGCCAGCAGCTCCCCCAGCTCAGCAATCACTTCGCCGTCTCCATAAAAGTTCAGTGAAATCAGATAGGTGCCAGAGGTCTCCCATCGCTCCAGGCCCTGGCTGCCGTCTACATTGCCCACAGTAAAAATCTTATGGTCTGCGGCAAACTGCTTCAGCCTCCAAAGCACCATCATTTCCGGGTAATTGGTGGTGTAGCCCAGCTTTCCGTTCTTTTTGTCCCGCTCTCCATCGGGGCCGGCCAGGAACACCCGGCTGGACTCATTCCCAAGTGAAAAGACATTGCCAAGCCGCTCATTGGGCGCATTTTTGTTGTACAGCGAGGAGAACTCCTCCCCATAGTCCTGCTCCAGATAGCGGCACACCTGCTCCCTGGGGTCGGAGGAGGGCAGCATCAGCTCTGCCCTCTCCCACATCCCCGGCAGCTGGAATACCATCACAGCCGCCGCAATCACAACGCCCACAGCAAAGCATACTCTGTACCAATTCACCCTTCTGCGGCCGTTCAGGTCTTCCGGCTCGCGCTTGAACCAGTGTTTGGTCAGCCCGTACAGAGCCAGCGCCCCCAGGATAATAAAGCCGGGCAGATAGTTGGAGGTGATAATCATCCCGATGACCAGCACGCCAACGACACCGCCTGCACCGCCGAAGATATTGAGCATTCTCTGGCGGTGCTTCTCGTCCCGCTCCGCCTTCCAGGCGGGGAGGAGCAGCTGAAACAGGGGGCGCTGCTCCGGCCGGGATACCCCCTTGTCAAAACCGTAAGCCAAAAACAGGGTCACCCTGGCCCCGCGGGGCATGTCCTGACGGGTGCTGACAATGTCCTCCAGGCCGAAGATCAGGTCTATGCTGCCCTTCATCTGCTGAAACAGCGGACCCAGGAAAAATCTTTCCCAGTTCTCCCGGTCTGTTTGGGAGTTGATCATCATTTCAATGGTATGGAGGATGGTCTCCGTATTCTGCCATTTGAGCTGCTCCTGGTCAAAACGTTCCCTTCGTTCCTGCTCATAAACAGCTCTCTGGGTCTGACGGGCCTGGCGCTCCTCCTCCTGCCTCTTCCGGCGCTCCTCACCCCGGCGGCGGCGGGCTTCCGCCCGCTCCGCCTCTCCCTCGGCAAAGAGACGGTCGAAGTCGAAATCCCGCTTCTCCTCGTCCTCCTGGTGGGACAGGTGGGGGCGCTCGCCGCCCTCCCGGAGGAGCTGGTCATAGTCAAAGTCCCGCTTCTCCCCGTCCTCCTGGTGGGACAGGTGGGGGCGCTCGCCGCCCTCCCGGAGGAGCTGGTCATAGTCAAAGTCCTGCTCCTCCCCGTCCTCCTGGTGGGACAGATGGGGGCGCTCGCCGCCCTCCCGGAGAAGCTGGTCATAATCGAATTCCTGCTCCTCCTGCCGGGGCGGGCTGGGCCGTTTTTCCCGTTCCGGCGGGGGCACAGGCTGAGCCTTCTGTTTTCCGCGCTGGCGGGCCATGCGGCTGGCCAGCTGATAGGCGGAGTGGAGGCGCTGAAAGCCCTCCGGATCGTCCTCCGGATGTGTGGTTTTCAGCTTTTCGGCATAGGCGTGGCGCACCTCCTGCAGGTCGGAGGGTCCGGGCAGACCCAGCTGGCTCCAGGGCCAGCTCATGACTCCTCCTCCCCATCCTCATCGTCCATTAAAGGGTCCAGATTCAGGGGCGGCAGGTCTTCCAATCCCAGGTAGGCCTCCGCCTGATCAAAGAACTGCTCCACCCGGCGGCTGGCCTTGGCGATGCGCAGACTCTCCTGGCTGGAGAGCTGCATTTGATACCAGTCCAGCATATAGGCCACCTGGTCCCGCATCTGGCCCACTGTCATGGCATACAGCCGCTCTCCCCGGGCAACAAGGGTGCGGGGAACCTCCTGCTCTCTGGGGTGCATCTTCAAGGTCTCCAGCTCCTTGAGCCGCTCCTCCACCTCCGCCTCCGTCATGCCGGAGCCTTGAAGGACCAGCCGTGCATTCTGGCCATCCTTTCCCGCCACGGTGACCTCCAGCAGACCGTTGATGTCATAGGTAAAGCGCACCCGGATACTCTGCTGCCCCCGGGGAGCCGGGGGAACGGCAATCTCCAGCTGGCCCAGACAGGTGTTGTCCCGGCAGTACCGCTGCTCTCCCTGATACACCTTGACGTCAATGCTCTGCTGTCCGTCGTGGGCGGTGCAATAGACGCCCTCCTTGCTGGTGGGCAGGACGCTGTTGCGCTCGATAATGGGGGACATCAGGTCCCGCTCCTGTTCGGCATGGTTCAGGATGGCGATTCCCAGCGTGAAAGGACACACGTCGGTGAGGACAAGCTCCTTCAGGTCCTCCGCCCTGGCCTTCATCCCGGAACAGATACCCGCACCAATGGCAATGGCAGTGTCAGGCCGGGCCTCGGCGGCGGGCTCGCGTCCCAGGGCTTTGGCAATGTACCGGCGTACAGAGGGCATATGGCTGGAGCCCCCCACCATTACCAGCTCGTCCAACTCATCCGCCCCCACGCCGGCATCCAGAAACACCTTGCGCACCGGGGCCAGCATCCGCTGAAAGAGGGTGCTGCTCTTACGGATAACCCACTCATGGGTCAAGGCCAAGGAGGCGGAGATCTCTTCGTCTGACACCGCCATGATCACCGGCTCCTGAGACGTAAGGGCCATTTTACAGGTCTCCGCCTGGCGGATCAGGGTCTCCTGCCGCTGGCGCGACAGACTGTCAAAATTCAATTCGCAGTCCTGGCAGAACCCCCGGGCAATGAGCTCGTCAAAGTCCCGGCCCCCCAGATAGTTGTCCCCGCTGACGGCGGTAACGCTGACTACATTGTCAAAACGCTCCACCAGAGACACGTCCAGTGTGCCGCCGCCGAAGTCGAAGACCAGACACACCTTGTCCTCGTCCCCCTCTCCGATATGTCCGGCAACCGCTGCCGCGGAGGGCTCGTTTACCAGCCGCTCCACAGTCAGCCCGGCCAGGGCCCCCGCTCGCTTGGTGGCCGCCCGCTGGGCCTCGGCAAAGTACGCGGGAACGCTGACCACTGCCTCGTCCACCACCTCGCCCAGGTAGGCCTCCGCGTCCTCCCGCAGGCGGCGCAGGATAAAAGAGGACAGATCCTCCGCTGTGAACACCTTACCCCCCAGCTCATACCGGCGGCTGGTGCCCATGGCCCGCTTGAATGCGGCAGCAGTGCGCTCCGGGTGGGAAATCAGCCTGTCCTTGGCCGCCGCCCCAACCAGAATAGAGCCGTCCTCGTCCACGCTGACCACGCTGGGAGTCAGATACTCCCCTGCGGCGTTGGGGATCAGCTCGCTCTTTCCGTTCCGCCACACCGCAGCCAGACTGTTGGTGGTCCCCAGGTCAATCCCAATAATAGCCATATGCCCTCACCCTATCTTCGCCGTCCCTTTGGACGTTTTTTCCCCTATATTATAGTGCACCCTATCGAAAAAATCAACAGGAGAGCGAAACGAACCCCCGCCGTCAGGCGGGGGTACCTATCATTACAGGATGATGCAGATCAGGCCGCCGGAGCCCTCGTTGATGATGCGCTGGAGGGTCTCTCTCAGCTTGGTCCGGGCGTCTTCGGGCATCCGGTTGATTTTGGAATTCAGGTCCTCGTTCACCAGTTCATGGAGGGATTTGCCAAAGATGTTGGCCTCCCAGATTCTGCTGGAATCCCCCTCATATTCCTGGAGCAGATAGTGTATCATGTCCTCGCTCTGCTTCTCGCCTCCCACAATGGGGGAAACCTCCGTCTCGATGTCGGCTCTAATCATGTGGATAGAGGGGGCGCTGGCCTTCAGGCGCACGCCGTACCGTCCCCCCTGCTTCATGATCTCCGGCTCCTCCAGCACCAGGGAGTCAATGGGAGGCACTACAATGCCGTAACCCGTCTCCTCCACCTGCTGCAGGGCGTCGGCCACCTTGTCATAGGCCTTTTTCACTCCGGCCAGCTCGGTGAGCAAGGCCATCAGGTCGCCGTCGTCCCCGATGGTAAACCCGGACTGCTGAGACAATGTGTTGTAGAACAGGGCCCGAGGCAGCTCCAAAGCGGCCGCCGACACGCCGGTACCCAAGTCAATGGCGGAAATACGGGCGTCGCTGACCACTTCACAGTCCCGGAAGGAGTTTACGGCGCTCTCCACGTCCCGAATCCGGCGCAGCTGAGCAGTCCCCTCCCGAATGGCGCCGTACAGTGCAGATTTGATGGGGTGCTCCTGAGGCAGGGCGTCCACCCAGGGAGGGAGGAACAGATCCAGTTCCTTCACCGGGAATTCATAGAGCACGCTTTTCAAAACCGCATTGATCTCCTCCTGGTCCAGCTCCAGACAGTTGGCAGCCACGCAGGTCACATCATACCGCTGGGCGATGTCAGACCGGATGGCCCGGGCCCGTTCAGAGTCGGGGCTGGCGGAGTTGAGCAGTACCACAAAGGGCTTCCCCAGCTCTTTCAGCTCAGAGATCACCCGCTCCTCCGCCTCAAGATAGTCCTCCCGGGGAATATCAGTGATTGTGCCGTCAGTTGTGACCACCACGCCGATGGTGGAGTGCTCCGAGATCACCTTTCGAGTGCCGATTTCAGCGGCTTCCGCCATAGGTATCTCGTGGTCAAACCAGGGCGTGGTGACCATCCGCTCCGTCTCCCCCTCCAGCTGTCCAACTGCACCGTCCACCATGTAGCCTACACAGTCAATCATCCGCATCTGAAAAGCCGCGCCCCCGTCTACCTGCACCGCTACTGCGTCCTCCGGAACAAACTTTGGCTCCGCTGTCATGATGGTCCGCCCTGACCCGCTCTGGGGCAGCTCATCCCGGGCCCGCTCCCGGCGGTAGACGTTCTCAATATTCGGGATTACCAGCGTCTCCATAAACCGCTTGATAAAGGTGGATTTTCCTGTCCGGACCGGCCCCACAACGCCGATGTAGATATCACCCTCGGTGCGCAGGGCAATATCCTCATAGATTTTGCGATCTTCCACTGCAATTCCTCCTTCGGCCTCATTGTCAGCCGGTATTTCTTTACAATCTATGAGGATAAGCTGTGGAATATAACAACGGACTTAAAACAGAAAGTACAGTCCCATAATAATTTCTCCCGAAATTCAGCGGACTGCTGGAGCAGCCCACCAAATTTCGGGAGATTTATAGTATTGATGCACGATTTACTTGGCACTCGGGCCGGATCAGCCTTTGACAGCACCCATTGCCATACCTTTGACAAAGTCCTTCTGTACAGCCCATGTCAGCAGAACGACAGGAATAAGGGTGACCATAGCGGTAGCGGCCATGGGGCCCCATTCCAGTCCCCGGTCCGTGATGAACCCGGCGATAATAACGGGGAGCGTTTTGGACTTCTTGATACTCAGGATTACCGCGAACAGGAATTCATTCCAGGTGGCGGTAAAGGTCAGGATAGCGGAGGAGATCAGCCCCGGTTTTGTAATGGGCAGCACGATGCTGAAGAACCGATGGATAAAGCCGCACCCATCCAGCTGTGCGGATTCCTCCAGGGCATACGGCACCTGCTCAAAGAACCCCATCATCAGCCAGATGACCAGAGGCAGATTGAAGCTGGTATTCATGATGATCAAGGCGGCCAGTGTATCAATCAGCTTCATGCTGCGCATGACCATGTAGACGGGGATTGCGGTGCAGATAGCGGGGTACATCTTCTGGACCATAAACCAGACACCGAAGAAGTGCTTCATTTTATGGCCCAAGGTACCCCGAGACACAGCGTAGGCCGCCATACTGCCGATAAACAGGGTGATGACCGTGGTAACCAGAGAGATGATGATGGAGTTGCCCAGGCTTTCCATCAGCTGGCTTTCGGTAAATATTTTGACGAAATTGTCCATCGTAAACTCGCTGGGCCAGATGACGGGCGGATAGGCGCGGTACTCCTGTTCCAGCTTAAAAGCATTTGTGACCAGCCAGTACAGCGGAAACAGCACCACAATCAGCGCGGTGACCAGATAGATCCACTTAAACTGCGGCCCGGCAAAGTTGCCGATAACCACATCGGGGGAGGTGCGGTCCTTGTGCTTCCTTACCATACGTTTTCCTCCTCCTTTTTACGCCATTTCAAGAAGAACATACTGACCAGAGTCATTGTCAGCACAAAGACGATGGCCAAGGCGGCGGTGTAGCCAGCGTCAAAAAATTTCAGGCCCTGCTCATAGATGTAGTTGGGCAGCATCTTGGTCGCCTGGCCCGGCCCGCCGTTGGTCATGGTATAGATGGTGTCGAACACCTTAAAGGCATCGGTAAAGCGCATCATGATGACAATAATCAAAACGGGCTTAACCAGAGGGAGAACTACCCTCCAGAAGATCTGGCGGGGGCTGGCGCCGTCCACCAGAGCTGCCTGGACGCACTCACCGGGCAGTGCCTTCAGGCCGGCTACACAGATAATTGCCACCCACGGGGTCAGCTGCCAGACGTTTACCAGCAGCACAGCGATCTTTGCCATCATCGCATTGGAGAGCCACTGAATGGGAGCAATCCCTAAAAAGCCGAGCAGGTAGTTAATCACACCAGTGGTGCCGTCCAGCATCATGCGCCACATAGTACCGATTGCCACTGGAGCCATAATCATGGGGATCATAAAGAGCGAAGTGACAATCCGGGCCCACATCTTGTCGGAGCAGAGGATCATGGCCAGCATCAGGCCCAGAATCACCTCCAGAGCAACCGAAATCAGAGCAAACAGGATCGTGTTTAAGGTGCTGGTATGGAGCAGGCTGTCGGTAAACATACGGATATAATTTTCCAGCCCCACGAAGACAGGAGTCTGGTTGGGGCGATTGATCTTCAGCTTAAAAAAACTGAGATACAGGGAGTAAAGCAGGGGAAACAGGGCAGTAATTGACAAAAAAATCAAAGCTGGAGCAAGAAAGAGCCAAGTGGACGCCTTATCGCTTCTCCTTTTTAGCATAACAATAATCAACCTCTCTGTTTAGGGATTGGAGCCCCCTTACGCGCCCGGCCGGAGAGCGTACCCTCCGGCCGGAACGATTCGTCAGACGACAGACTTCAGACAAGTTTTAGTGGTTGTAGTTCTTGATGCCGTCCTCAGGCGGGTTGCTGGCCAGAGCGGCAGTCAGCCCGTCAGACAGCTGCTTGACGCAGGTCTCCAGGTCGATCTGGTCGGACAGGTAGGCGCCCACAGCGGCGTTGATGCAGGTATCGGCTTCGACAGAGGCGGGGATGCGCCACCACATGTTGGCGGTGTCCAGCGCGTCACGGACGGCTTTCTGGTTGGCCATCTTGTCCTGATCCCAGAAGGCCTTGCGGGGAGAGAGGATACCAAACTCATCGTGGAAGCGGTTCTGCATGTCATAGTCGGTGTACATCTTCACCCACTCCCAGGCCAGGTCCTTCTTCTCGGAGGAGGCGTTGATGGAGACGTCCCAGGCGGACAGCAGGGTCAGGCCGGTCTTCTCGAAGGGAAGCACATCCAGGGCCCACTTGCCGGCAATCTTGGACTTGGCGGGGTCGTCAGCGTTCTGAACTACACCCAGAGAGGGCCAGGTCTCACACACAGCGGCACGGCCGTCCAGGAAAGCCTGGATGGACTCATCCACGCCCCAGGCCAGGTTGGAGGGATCGGAGTACTCCTTGATTGCATACAGGTGCTCCAGAGCAGCGCGGGTCTCAGGGGAGTCGATGGTAATGTTCCAGTCCTCGTCGGCCCAGTTGCCGCCCATGGACCACAGAACGTAGTCAAATACGCCACCCAGCTGGCCGGAGACCTCAGACACGGTGACGCCGTAGACACCGTTGGCGGGGTCGTTCACGCTGGCCAGAGCCTGACGATAGCCCTCCCAGGTATCGGGAATGCCGTCGGGCAGCAAATCGGTGCGGTAAGCGAAGGTCTGGGGAGTGCTGGCATTGGGGATACCCACGATGGTGCCCTGCCACTCGCCGCAGTTGGCCAGAACGTTTTCAATCCAAACGCTCATATCGTAGTTGTCACGCTCAATGTAGGCGTCCAGAGGCTCCATGAAGGGGGCAAACTCGCCGTCCCACTGGCTGGCCACATCAATCACGTCGTAAGAGCCGGTGTTGGAGGTCAAATCCAGCAGGGCCTTCTCGTGCAGGGTCAGGTAGGGGTAATCCACCACCTCGACCTTGGCGCCGGTGGCCTCCTCAAATTCAGGGACCATGGCCCGGGCTGCGTCGGCATAGACGCCGGACATGTACAGCACGGTCAGCGTCTGCCCGGCAAAGGGCTTGTCGGTTCCGCCATTGCTTCCGCTGCCGCCGGGATTGGACGTGGGCCCTTGGCCGCCACTTCCGCTCCCACTGCCGCTGTTGCCGCAGGCTGCCAGCGACAGCGCCATTGCAAGTGCAAGAACTGCTGAGATAAGTTTCTTCATCTTTTAATTCGCTCCTTCAATCTTTTTTAACCCTTTGAGCGGACAGCACCGTTGGACAAAATGAATAGTTTTTATGATACACCTCCACAAGGGTTGTGCACATTATACCACATAATATCGCAAATGGCAAGAACTTTTTCCAGGTAAGGTAATTATGCGGTGAAAATACGTGACAGATGCAGCATCTTATGGTAAAATTGTTTATTAAAGCCGCACACAGCGGAGTAATGGAGGTCTGAAAATGAAAAAGCATATTGTCTGTCTCGGTGATTCCAACACCCATGGCTTCTGCGCCGATCCCAGTGACTGCGCTGATCCGGCGCTGGCCCGGTTCAACGAGGAGGAACGTTGGACCAAGCTGCTCCAAAAAGCCCTGGGAGACGAGTTTCTGGTTGTAGAGGAGGGACTGTCCGGCCGGACCACGGTGTTTCAGGATCCCCTCTATGAGGGGCTGGACGCCCTGAGCTACCTGTGGCCCTGCCTGAAGAGCCATGAGCCGGTCAGTCTGCTGATTATCATGCTGGGCACCAACGACAGTAAAGAGCGGTTCGGTATGAACGCCTTTGCCATCGGCCTGGGTATGAGGCGGCTGGTGCAGAAGGCCGCAACCATCGATTGCTGGGGTCCTGGCGGAAAGCCTAATATCCTGATCGTTTCACCTCCCGCCATCGGCGAGGGGGTGCTTACCTCTCCTGTGGCCTATGAGATGGGCATAGTCTCCCCTACCTGCGTGGAAAAATCCCGGCAGCTTCCGGCGGAGTACCGCCGGGTGGCCGGGGAGACGGGGGCACATTTTCTGGATGCCAATGCCTGCGGGTGTGAATTCAACACCATAGATTTTATGCACCTGACCAAAAAGGGCCATGCGGCTCTGGCCGCAGCCCTGGCCAAGCTGGTCCCTGAGCTTCTCTCCCAGGAGCAGTAACACAACCCCGGAGAGGCGGCGTACGCCGCCTCTCCGGGGCCAGCTTTTGCGGCGGAAAAATTCTGCCGCCGTCTGTTTTTAAAGTCTTTCCCGAATCAGCTCACCCATTTTCCGGGTGCCCACGGCGGTTTCGCCCGGCTTGGCAATATCGGCGGTGCGCCAGCCCTCGTTAAGGACGGCGTCCACTGCATTTTCAATCGCGGCGGCCTCAGCGGGCAGGCTGAAGGAGTAGCGGAACATCATAGCCACAGACAGGATAGTGGCAATGGGGTTTGCCCGGTCCTGGCCGGCGATGTCGGGTGCGGAGCCGTGGATGGGCTCATACAGCCCGGGGGCGGTATCTCCGATGGAGGCGGAGGGCAGCAGTCCGATGGAGCCGGTAATCATAGAGGCCTCGTCGGAGAGAATATCACCGAACATATTCTCGGTGACCACCACGTC
>JAAVYL010000111.1 GCA_022791075.1 Lawsonibacter sp.
CCAGCAGGCGCACGCCGTACTTCTCCAGGGTGCCGTTTTCGTGGAGCGCCATGGCCAGATTCAGGCCGGTCTGCCCCCCCAGGGTGGGCAGGATGGAGTCGGGCCGCTCCAGCTCAATCACCTGGGTGACAGAGGGGATATTCAGAGGCTCAATATAGACGTGGTCGGCGATATCCTTGTCGGTCATGATGGTGGCGGGGTTGGAGTTGACCAGAACCACCTCCAGGCCTTCCTCCTTGAGAGCACGGCAGGCCTGGGTGCCGGCATAGTCAAATTCGGCGGCCTGGCCGATGACAATGGGGCCGGAGCCCAGCACCAGGACCTTTTTCACGTCGGTATACTTCGGCATTATAAATCACCTCCGTTTTTCATTGCCGCCATGGAGTCGATGAAGCGGTTAAACAAGTATTCCGTATCCTTGGGGCCGGCGTTGGCCTCGGGATGGAACTGAGTGGTGAAGCAGTTGGGGCGCCTGTACTGCAGGCCCTCACAGGTGCCGTCGTTCACATTGATATGGCTGATCTCGGCCACGCTGGGGTCCACAGAGTCGGCCAGCACCATATATCCGTGGTTCTGACTGGTGATGAACACCCGGCCCTTTTCTACGTCCCGGACGGGGTGGTTGCCTCCCCGGTGTCCGTAGGGCAGCCGGCCGGTCCTGGCCCCAGTGGCCAGAGCCAGCAGCTGGTGGCCCAGGCAGACGCCGAACAGGGGAATGTCGCTGCTGTAGAGCTTTTTCAGCTCGGCGATGACGGCGGTATTTTCCGCCGGGTCGCCGGGGCCGTTGGAGAGCATCACGCCGTTGTATCCCCCGGCCAGCACCTCCTCCGCGGAGGTGGAGGCGGGCAGAACGGTAACCCTGCAGCCCCGGCGGCGCAGGCACTCGATCATGTGCTGCTTGACTCCGTAGTCCATCATGGCGACATGGTATTTTTCCTGTCCGTCGGCAGAGAAAACCTCCGGCTCAGACCGGGTGACCATGGCCACAGTGTTCTCCACCTTGTAGCTCTTCAGCTGATCCAGCACCTGAGCGATATTAAAATGCTCCGCACAGGTGAGCATTCCGTTCATGCTCCCCTCGCTGCGGAGTATTTTTGTCAGCGCCCGGGTGTCTACATCCTGGATGCCGGTGATATTGTGATCCTTCAGATAGGTGCCCAAGTCGCCCTCACACCGAAAGTTGCTCCCCCGGGGGGACAGGTGGCGGACAACAAAGGCCTCAACCCAAGGCTTGCGGGACTCGTTGTCTTCACTGTTGACGCCGTAATTGCCGATGAGGGGGTAGGACATAACCACACCCTGACCGGCGTAGGATGGGTCGGTCAAAATCTCCTGATAGCCGGCCATGGAGGTGTTGAACACCATCTCACACACCCGCGTCTCGGTCGAGCCGATGCTGGTGCCGGAGAAGATGCTCCCGTTGGCTAAAATCAAGGTCGCTTTCATCACTGCTTCACTCGCTTTCCGTTCCAGTTCTGCGCCATAGGTCTAATCAAGTTATTTTATCGAAAAATGCGTCTTTTGGCAAGATGGAGAAATTCCTTTTTCTGACTGATTTTGGAGGCGATCTTTGGGCAATTTTAAGGATAATCTTTCGCGGGCCGGGAAAGACTGAACAGACAGGAGGCGATGCTTGTGTTTACCGGCCTGATGCGGACTATCATTTTATACATTCTGATTATTGCGGGAATCCGGCTGATGGGCAAGCGGCAGGTAGGGGAGCTGGAGCCCTCGGAGCTGGTGCTGTCCCTCATCATTGCGGACCTGGCCTCGGTGCCGATGCAGGACTACGGTATCCCCCTGCTCACCGGGGTGGTGCCCATTCTGACCCTGCTGTCTCTGACCATGATCCTGTCTGTCATCGCCATGAAGAATGTGAGGTTCCGCGCCCTGATGTGCGGCCGGCCCAGTATGGTAATTCGGGACGGGGCGCTGGACCAGCGGGAGATGTCCAAAAACCGGCTCACCCTGGATGAGCTGCTGGAGGAGCTGCGCATTCAGGGATACACCGACCCTTCAGCGGTGAAATACGCCATTCTGGAGACCAACGGCCAGCTGTCCGTCCTGCCCTATGCCAACCAGAAGCCCCCGACGGCCCGGGAGCTGAAGGTGCCGGTGGAGGAGGGGGGACTGCCCCGGGTGGTGGTCAGCGACGGCAGGTTGCTGGAGCACAATCTGAAGGCCCTGGGCCACGACCGGCCCTGGCTGGACCGGCAGCTGACCCAGCGGGGGTGCAAGGATATATCCGGGGTGTTCCTCATGCTGGTGGACGAGACGGACGCGGTGTATTTCGCAAAAAAGGAAGCGTGAGGGCGGAATCCGGCCGCCCCTGCGCAACAGGGAGTGACGACCATGAAACGACTTTGGATCGCGGCGGGCCTGCTGGCCCTGCTGCTGGGGGCGAGCCTGGCCAACGGCTGGTATGCCCAATCCCTCACCGGGGACATGGGCCAGCGGCTTCGTCAGGCCCAGCTCTCGGCGGAACAGGGGGAGTGGGCGCAGGCGGAGGCGGCGACGCGGCAGGTCTATGAGGACTGGCAGAACCACCACTTTTATTTTCACACTGTGATGCGCCACAGCGATACCGACCAGATTTTACGGGCCTTCCGCCAGGTGCTGGAGTACCTTCGGCTCCAGGAGCCCGACCAGTACAACGCGGCCAATGCGGACCTGATGGCTCAGCTGGAGCTGCTGAGCGAGATGGAGCAGCCTGTGCTGGCCAATGTGTTCTAGCCGCTTGAGAGCGGACTGCGGCACAGCTTGGATGAAACGTGGATAAGTTGATAAAACCTCTTTGCTTTTTGGGAAAAATCTGCTACACTGGATACAGCATATTCGACTGCATGAGGAGGCTGTATCATGAGCATGGAATTTGGAGTCCATTTTGGCGTGACCCGGGAGGGGGAAGAGGTGCGGGAGCTGGCGCTGGACAGCGGGACGATCTCCTGCCGGATTATCACTTACGGCGCAGCTCTGCGCACCCTTGACGTCCCTGGCCGGGAGGGGCCCGTGGACGTGGTGCTGGGCTATGACACTCTGGAGGAATATGAGACCCGGGGCGGCTATTTTGGAGCTGTGGTGGGCCGCTGCGCCAACCGGATTGCCGGGGGGACCTTCTCCTTAAACGGCAGAGAATATACCCTGGCTGTCAACGACGGTCCCAACCACCTTCACGGCGGAGCTGTGGGCTACTCTCACCGGGTCTGGCAGGTGGAGGAGCTGACCGGGTCCAGGGCTGTTCTCACCCTGGACAGCCCCGATGGGGAGGAGGGCTATCCCGGCCATCTGCGTGTCAGGGTCACCTACGCGCTGGAGGGAGCGGCGCTGACCATCCACTATGAGGGGGCCTGCGACCAGGACACCCCCTGCAATCTTACCAACCACAGCTACTTTAATCTGGCGGGACAGGGGAGCGGGCCGGTTCTGAGTCAGGAAATTGCACTGTGCGCCGCATCCTATACCCCCGCCGACAGCACCAGCATCCCCCTTGGCTCCATAGACCCTGTGGAGGACACCCCGATGGACCTGCGCCGGCCCACCCCGATTGGAGCGCACATCGGTGAGGTGTTTCAGCAGTTGGAGTGGGGGCATGGCTACGACCACAATTTTGTGGTGGATGGCCGCCCCGGCGTCCTGCGCCCCGCGGCTTGGGCCCGCAGCGGGGCGACCGGGGTGGTCCTGGAGATGGAGACCACCAGCCCCGGCGTGCAGTTCTACACCGCCAACTTTGTGGAGGAAGGTCGGAGAGGCAAAGCTGGAGCTGTCTATGGCTTCCGCCATGGCTTCTGCCTGGAGAGCCAGCACTTTCCCGACTCTCCCAATCAGCCCCGCTTTCCCTCCTGCATCCTGAAGGCGGGGGAGAGATACAGCCAGACGACCAGGTTTTGCTTCTCACAGGGGTAGCTGGTGTCAAATCTCCGGCGTCTGCTGAAATGTTTCCTCTAAGGCTTATAAACCATACGGCGTTCCCGTCTCCGGGGAGGAGAGGGGAGCGCCGCTTTTTTCAACGTTCACAGCTCCGGCGCCGGCCACATAAAATGGTACAGCGCCATCAGAAAGGAGCGTACGGGACACAAGATTCCCGTTTATATCGATATGAATCCAAACAGCTTTTATTATTTTATCTCGCCGGCGGGCAGGTACGGCGGAGAAGCGGTTGTTCCCCTGCCCGGTGTGGGAGAGGGGGGCCCCGTCTATCCGGGAAACGTCACCCCTGTGGAGCCGGTGATTCCCCTGCCCGATGTGGGAGAGGGGGGACCTGTCTATCCGGGAAATGATATTCCGGCAGAACCGGTCATTCCCCTGCCTGATGTGGGGGAGGGCGGCCCCGTTTACCCGGGGGATGACATCCCTGTGGAGCCGGTGATTCCTCTGCCCACGCCAGGCGAGGGCGGCCCCGTCTATCCGGGCGGCGGCGGGGTGATTCAGCCTGTTCCCCACCCCAGAGCCTCCAGAACACGGTTTCTGAATGCCGCTTATGGCTATCCCTCTCTTCGAATCAGTGTGGGCGGCAGAAGATTTGTCAACCGTCTGGACTATGCCTCTGTCACCGGCTATGGCCGGGTCCGTTCCGGCTATCAGACCGTGACAGTCACCGGCAGCAACGGCTGCGTTTACATTCAGAGGTCGGTGCCCTTCCAGAGCAATGGGCTTACCACCATCGCTGTTGTCAGGGCCGCCAACGGCCTGAATCTGCTGCAAATTCCAGACAGCTGCTGTCCCTCCGTTTCAGGCCGCTCCAGCTTCCGCGTGGGAAATCTGGCCTATAACAGTGGTCCGCTGGATGTTTTGATGAGCGATGGCCGGGTGGTCTACAGTGACCTGCGGTATAAAGAGGTGGCCGACTTCCGGAGCATCATGCCCGGAACCTATCAGTTCTTCTATGCGGACACCAACCTGTCTCCCATCCCCCCCGCCCTGGGCATTGAGACGATGGACCCCGCCTGGCTGGGGGTCTACCCGCCCTATGAGACCTTCGGTGTGGTCAATCTGGACGTGACCCCTGGGAGAATCTATACTGTCTATCTGCTTCAAAACGGGAGTGGGCGCAACAATATCCAGAATATGATTCTGGTGGACTGGTGATTGACGCACCGCGTTCAACATAAAAATCCGCGGCCTGAATTGGCCGCGGATTTTATCATCAGAATTTTTGCTTACGGACAAGAGCCCAGCTCGGTCAGCTGGCAGGCATCACGTTTTCACAGAAGCTGCGGAGGATTGCCGCCGCCTGAGCCCGGGCCGCAGTTCCGGAGGGGCTGAGGGTTGTGGCGCTGGTGCCGTTAATCAGGCCCTCGGCATTGGCCCAGCGCATGGCCTCCAGGGCATAGCTGCTGATTTGGCCTGCGTCGGAGTAGCCGGACAGGTCGGCCTGGGCGCTGACATCCTGACCGTTCAGCCGGGCGTAGTTCCGGAGGATCATGGCCATCTGTTCCCGGTTGATGGGGTCGTTGGGGCCGAACTGTCCGTTTCCGTAGCCGCTGACCACGCCGTTGGCGGCGGCCCAGGACACCGCGTCGGAGTAGAACTGACCTGCGGCCACATCGGTAAAGCTGGAGGCGCCTGCTGCGGGGGAGCCGGCCAGTCTGTACAGGATTGTCACGATCATGCCGCGGCTGGTGGACAGGTTGGGACCGAATTCTGTGGTGCTGATACCGGCCATCAGACCATGCTCGTAGACATATCCCACCGCGTCATAGTACCAGATACCCTCTGCAACATCGGTGAAGGGGAGGGTGGAGGAGGTAAACAGCCCCTGTACCTCAACCTCAGACCCGGGCATACGGAAGGTGAAGCTTCCATTGCCCTTGTCGGTCAGCTGAATCTGGCTGCTGCCGGCAGAGACGGTCAGCCGGGACAGCCGGAAGCCCTGGTCCGGCTGGACGGTGATGGTAACAATGTCTCCAACCTTGGCTCTGACGGGGCTGACCGTAATAGAGCCGTGTTCCGATCCGGTCACCCGGATGGGGCGGCTTGTTCCCCCGGAGGACCCGCCGGAGGAGCCCCCTGAGGAGCCGCCGGAGTTGAGCTGAACCGGCACGGTGATGCTGCTCCCTGTAACCTCCAGGCCGTGGTCCAGAATGGTCAGCTGGGCGGAACCGGGAGCGGAGGCGGCGCTGCCCAATGAGAGGGTGCCCAGCGGGGCTGTGCCGTCCCGGTTCAGGTTTTTGAGGGAGTCGAGGTAGATGGTAACATGGGTCTGGCCTCCGGATTCCTCCGCCTTACAGTGGCTGTATTGGGTGGAGGAGGAGCCGCCGGCCGTAAAGCCGGGCTTGGGATAGCTTCCGTTCAGAGTCAGCTCCAGCTGGACGCTGCTGACATCCCGGTCTCCCAGGTTTTGCAGGGTGAGCTGGAAATCTCCCGCTTTGCTTCCGCTCTGCATCTGAAGGGTGGGGGTGCCGGCGGCCAGAGCCGCCGGGCACAGCAGAACCAGGGTGAGGGAGAGGACCAGCAGAGATTTAACAATCTTATTCATTGCCGCCCTCCATTGTGAAGTTAATAACAGGCAGGTCCGTTCCTCCAGGGGTTCCAATCCACAGAGTTTCCGCCGTTACCCGCTGGCTGTCAGCAGAGCCGGCCTGGTCAGTACGGGCAAGCACAGCTTTCATCTGACTGGGCAGCAGGTTGACTCCGTCACAGTGGCTGGGGTCCTTCTCCTGGAGCACCGCCTCCTGCTGGACATTGGGTACGAAGATAAAAATACCGTCGCTGATGTCGCTTACCTGCTGATCCTCGGGAATTTCGGCCAGCAGATAGACGTCTCCGTTGAGATAGCGGTCCTCATAAGAGGGCTCGGTGTTCTCGTCTGCTGTGGTTACGGTGAACCGGCCCTTGATCTTGGGAATGCAGAATCTGGGGTCGCCGCGATAGGTTCCGATGACAACCAGGGTGTCCTTGGGAATTATCTCTCCGGTTTGCGGGTCGTACAGGTAATCTGCCGACAGGCGGCCCACGGCGCCCTGCTCCAGGAAAGCCACGTCGTCTCCGGCATAGCTGACGAGCTGAATGTCCCCATTGGGTACAGTTGACGGGATGCCGGTTATGGTTACAGTTTTGGCGTCATAGGTCCAGATACGGGTGTCGTCGGCCTGGACGCCGGGCTTTTGGAAGTAGGTGAGATAGCTGCTTTGGCTGTCCACAGCCTGATTGCCCTGGTCGAAGGAGCCGGTTCGCGCAACGACCTGTCTGCTGACTGTCTGCGAATTCTCCCCAGTGAAGCTGGCATCAACGGTGACGGTGTATGCGCCGCTGGCAGGCGGATTGTTCACCTTCAGACCGGAAATGGAGGTGGCCTCTTGGAACGTGATGGTCACGGTGGTGCCATTGCGGGCAATGGTGTATTTGCCGGGATCGACCGTCTGGTCATAGGCCACGCGGATCTCTCCGGCCTCGGTTATTCCGTCCTCGGTTGTTCCACGCATCAGATTGCCCAGAATGTCATAGGACTTCACCTGGTAGTTGTAGGTCCGGTGGTTGCCCGAGCCAATGACGTCCTCATAGACGGCGGTTCCGTCCGCACCGGGTATGATGAAGCCGATGGGGGTTTCATTGCGGAGGATTTCAAAGCCCTGAAGCTTCCCGGCGGTGAGGGAGGACTGGATTGATACCTGAATGGTGTTGTCGGTCTCCTCCTTTAAAGCGGCGGAGGCGGTAACCGTTCCGGCGGCGGGCTGGGTGCCGTTCAGCCGGTCCCGGCGGCTCTGGTCGCTGAGATACCAGATGGCGCGGTCCTCTTCTGCGGAGTAGGTGGTTTTCAGCTGGGTCTTTACCTCGTCGCTGAGGGTCATGCCCCAGTGCTCAAAAAAGCTGGTCAAGTTTTTGTTCGCCGTGCCGGAGGCGGTGAGGGCCACCTTCTCATCGTAGCTCAGGCCGGACATGCCCTGGGTGTATGTTCCGGACTTCCAGGCTTTAAAGAAGCGGTTGTAAAAGTCCATGGGGCTGTCTCCATCGTCATAAGCCAGGTGGAGCTGCCAATACATCCCCAGCTGGACAAATACGTTGTTGGACTCTCCGGGCCAGCCTTGGGCGGTTTTGATGAAGATTTCGGGGTACTTTCCGCTCTTCTCCAGGCGGGAGGGCAGGGTATTCTGCTTTCCGTCGAAGGTTTGCACCATGAGGGAGTACAGATTGTTGGTGATTTCCGCCCGGCCCAGCTTATCCATGTTGTGGCCGATCTCGTGGGCGATGCCCCAGCCGAAGAGCTGGTTGGCGCCGGCCCCGGCGGGAAGTGCCGCGATGGGCTTTCCGCTGACGACTCCGCCGCAGGACTCGTAGCCGATACCGATATGGCTGCCCGCCGCGTACATGAATGCGCCTGTGAACATCTGCATACAGCGGATATTCTGGCGGGAGGTCATGTCGCTGTTCCCATAGGTTTTGTCAATGCCCTGAGTGGTATTGCAGATGTGCATCAGGTCCTCCCAGGCCAGGACGTTCTGATACAGGTTCTCAATCTTGCTGTCCCGGTCCAGGCCGTTGGCGTTCAGCACTGCGAGGGCGGGGAGGGAGAGCAGAACAGAGGGCATGGAGATTTCCGTCACATTCAGGGCGCTGTCCAGCTTGTTTGCGTCGGTAATCTTCTGGGCTGCCGTGTAGACGGTCAGTTCGTCCACATAGGCGCCGATACGGGCTTTGATGCGGGTGTCGTCCAGGGCATACCAGTCAGACAGCTCCAGCATGGGGATGTCTACTGCCTGACGGATGTGCAGGGTGATATTCTGGGAGGAGCCGCTGTAGGTGACATACAGACTGCCGCCGCGCTCCGTGTTCTGGCTTCCAATTTGCGGAATAGTGAGGATATTCCGGCCGTTCACAAGTGTGCCCGCGCTGGCCTCCCATGTGGAGGCCTCTGCGTTGAACTGGGTTGCCCGAATGGATACGGTCTCTCCCTCAGGGATGCCGGAGGCATAAACGGTAATTTTCTGTCCGGCTTTCGCGGCCACGCCCAGAGGCTGAAGGCCGCTGCCGCTCTGGCCGTACTTTGCCTGGTCGGCGGAGGTGCTCCGGGACTGGATGCCCTCCACCATTACACCGCTGCTTTCCTTGCCGTCCAGCAGCTCCTGGGCCAGGACCAGCTCGTCGTCCAGGGTTGCGGTGTTCAGATAGTAGTTGCGCTCGTCGCTTTCCAGCCTGGCTTTAAGAGCGTCAATTTGGCTCTGCATCACCCCGGGGGCCAGCTGGGTATACAGGTCGTTGTTAAAAAGTGCGGCGATGTCTCCGGGCAGATTGTGCTCCGGGTCGTACTCCATAAACATCAGCTCAGAGAGGCTGACCTGCTCATAGGCGGCCTGTTCCACAGCGATGCTGATTCTCTTTACATTTTCTGCGGGGCCGAAGGGGAGAAGTGCGAAGCGGTCAGTGGGAATGGTGCTTCTGTTTGGAATTTCCGGCCAGCTCCAGACCTCTGCATTGGAGCCGCCGCCATTGTCAATCCCCCCGGTCAGCAAATGCCACTGCCCATCCGCTTCCCCGTCATACTGCACCCGCACGCTGTAGGCCCGCAGGTTCGAGGGGTACTTTCCGTCCAGGCGGGGTACCCAGAAGGCAGCGGTCAGATTTACGGGCTCCTTAAAGGTAATGTTCACGTGCTCATTTCGCGTTGCATTTGTGCTGGCCGTCCAGTGGGTACAGAAATCCCCGTCGATCATGTTCTGAGTGGTAAAGGGGGAGTTTGCCGTGTAGTCCGGGGCGTGATAATTTCCGGAGTCAGCCAGGGTGATGCTCTCAATTTTGGAGTTGTCCAGAATACCCTGGGTGGGGATGCCCTCCGGACGGCTGTAGTCTACCGCCTTGGGGGTGCCGCAGTAGATACGGGAAGGGCCGCTCCGGCCGGCCTCGTTTCCTGCTGTCACATAGATGTAATAGGTGGTGCCATTGGTTAAAGAGTTAATCTGTGTATGGGTGTCCGAAACCCGGTCTCCGGCCCGCAGGTAGGAGGAGGTGGGGGTGTCGGCTGTGCTGGTGTAATACACCTCATACCAAGTGGCATTTTTACTGGCCTTCCAGGAGACATTCAAGGTGTTTTCACCTGGAACGATGTTCACCATATCCGGTGCAGAGGGCGCTTTCGCGGGCTGGGGGGTGGCCTCCACAGGCTGGCAGGCCTTTCCCTGCCAGCTGCCATCCACAGGCGTGACTGAGAATTGATAGGCCTTTAAATTATCCAGCCCGGTGACCTGAGCTTTAGGCACGTCCACATTGAGCTGACGGTGGGTGCTTTCCTGGTCTTTCAGCCAATACTCCACCCGATAGCCGGAGACATTGGGCAGAGGATTCCAGGAGAGAGAGACCTGAGCGTCCCCGGCGGAGGCGGCCAGTCCCTTTACCTGATTGTTGGGCTCTGACAAATCCTCGGGGGCAATGTCCTTCAGGAAACGGATGGTCTCTATCGTGGCATACCGATTGTCCGCCATTTTGGTGACGGTAATGGTGATTTTCTTCACCGCTACCTTACGGCCCAGAGGGATGGTGATCACATTGCTCCCCGGAGTGCGGGAGATGGCGTGGACCCCTTCGGGTTTGGTGCTGTCAAAGAGGTGTACCTCAGGGCTGCCGCCGTCTTCATACTCCACAGCCACATGCCCCGCCTGTATTGCCCCTGAACCGCTATCAGGCGTGACGATCTGGAGATTTTCCACATCGGCCGGGTTGGAAAGGGGAACGGGAATTACCACCTCATTGGAGCTGGAGGTGAAGGTGGTGGCTTGATCATTCTCCTGAAGCAATGTGCTCAGACTTCCACCATGCACGGCAGTGCCGGCGGCGGACAGTCTCAGCGCCATCTGGTCCACGTCCACCCGGACGTCGAGACAGCTGGTCTCCAGCAGCATGGGCTGGGCGGCGGGGGTGTTGATATTGTGGTTGACATAAGCCAGATCAACAATGTCGATGCGGCCGTCGCCGTTCAAGTCATAGCGGGCCAGATCCTCCGCCTGTGTGCTGCCCAGGGCCTTGGTCACGGCCTCCCGGTCCTTGGCGTCCAGCTGACCATTTTGATCCACATCGCCCAGGGTAAAGGTACCATCTGCAGTACCAACCTCCACGTACCGGCTGTATGTTCCAATCTGGAAATCAGCCTTGCAGGTGACATAGCCCTTGCCGGTAAACTGCAGCGTATAGTCACCCTGGGGCAGACCGTCGATGGACAGGTCCAGCGCACCGGGCAGGGCGCTGCCCACCAGGTCTCCCCCCAGGCGGTCCCGCAGGGAGACCTGCGCCGGGTATTTCCCCAGCGTTTGGGTGGAGGGCTCTGTCAGGCTGAGTTCGCCCAGGGAAGTGCTCCCTTGGAGCAGTTCAGCCTTAATGCCGCGCTCTCTCAGCTCTGCAAGTTCCTGCGCGTAGTCGATGCGCACAGTGGCCTGAACGTTTCCGGTCAACGTGCTTTTTGACTCCGCTGCCCACGCGGGGGTGAGCAGGGACAGAGCCATCGAAGCCGTCAGCAGAGCGGCCGAAATTCGTCTGTGTGTCTTCATCGTGATCTTCCCCATTTCATAAAATGCGGGCCCACAGAGGTGGGCTCGCAAAAAGTTTACATAATTATAACAACTCTGGCGGAGTTTGGCAAGACGCTTTTCAAAATATGAAAGAGTGTTCTTGTAGGAGTACAATACATGTTGGACAGTAGAGAAAGAAAAAGGTAGAAGGATGGTGCCAAATCGGTTAAAGTTGAGTTGTCACACTTAACACAACCGAGAGGAGGCCACATCCTTCATGAGAAAGAGTATAACACAGGA
>JAAVYL010000112.1 GCA_022791075.1 Lawsonibacter sp.
CGTTTGCCATCGCAGACGCCACAACCCTCACCGAGGCGGGCTATGTGGGCGACGACGTGGAAAATATTCTGCTGCGTCTGGTTCAGGCCGCCGACTACGATATTGAGCTGGCCGAGCGGGGCATTATCTATATCGACGAGATGGATAAGATTGCCCGGAAGAGCGAAAATACCTCCATTACCCGTGATGTGTCTGGCGAAGGTGTGCAGCAGGCCCTGCTGAAGATTTTGGAGGGCACTGTGGCCAACGTCCCGCCCCAGGGCGGACGGAAGCACCCCCACCAGGAGTTTATCCAGATTGACACCCACAACATTCTGTTCATTTGCGGCGGCGCCTTTGACGGGATTGATAAGATTATTGAGCACCGGCTGGATAAGCGGTCTCTGGGCTTCGGAGCCGAGATTCAGAGTAAAAAGGAACGCAATGTGGGCCAGCTGATGAGTGAGATTCAGCCCCAGGACCTGCTGAAGTATGGGATTATTCCAGAGCTGGTAGGCCGTATGCCAGTGGTTACCACGCTGGAATCTTTGGGTCGGGAGCAGATGGTGCGCATCCTGACCGAGCCGAAAAACGCCCTGGTGAAACAATATCAGGTGCTGCTGGACTACGACCAGGTGGAGCTGACCTTCACACCGGAGGCGCTGGAGGCCATTGCCGACCGAGCAGTGGCCCGGGAAATCGGCGCCCGTGGCCTGAGAGCCATTCTGGAGGAGGTCATGAACCAGATTATGTATGACATCCCCTCTGACCCCACCATTGTCAAGGTGACCATCACACAGGGATGTGTCAAGGATGGGGAGCCTCCTGAGCTGACCCGGGACCCGGAGCGCACCCAGCGTCCCCGCCTGGGCAGTACTGCCCTCCAGGTGGAGCAGTCCAACCGCCGGGACCACGGCCGGGCGGGCTGACAAAACAGATAAAAACAGACGCCCCGCGGTATCCCATAGCAGGGAAGCGGGGCGGCTGTGTTATTTCGGAACCTGTCTCAGAGAGATTTGAATTTCCCCGAGAGGAAGTGATTGACTGTGTCGAAGGAATATGACATTCTCCATACCAGTACCATGCCCGTTATTGCCCTGCGGGGGCTGACGGTATTTCCCAGCGTGCTGATTCATTTTGAAATTGCCCGTGAGGCCTCGGTAAAGGCCCTGGAGGCGGCCATGAACGCGGGCAGCCCGGTATTCCTGGTGGGACAGAGGGATATCGCTGTGGAGGAGCCGGAACTGAACGACCTGTATCAGGTGGGCACCATCTCCAATATCCGCCAGATTCTTCGGATGCCCGGGGACAATGTTCGGGTGATGGTAGAGGGACAGACCAGGGGCCGTCTGCTCCAGATGGTGCGCACCGGTCCGTATCTGGAGGCCGAGGTGCGGGAGATTCCCATCCCTGAGGTGCCCGCCCGGGGCAGTGCCAGAACAGAGGCCCTGATGCGCTCCACCTATGAGCTGTTTCAGGAGTATGCCGAGCTGTCCCCCAAGCTGGCCCCGGATCTGATGATTCATGTCCTGGCCAGCCAGGACCCGGGTCACATTGCCGATTATATCGCCCAAAACATCCCAATGCGAAACACCGACAAGCAGAGTATCCTGGAGGAGCTGCGGCCCGGCCGGCGGCTGGAGAAGCTCTACCGCCTGCTGGAGCGGGAGGTGGAGATTCTGTCCCTGGACCATGAGATTCAGGAGCGGGCCCGGGAGCAGATGAGCGACCATCAGCGGGACTACTATCTGCGGGAGCAGATCAAGGCCATCCAGACTGAGCTGGGGGAGGAGGCCGATGAGATTGAGGAATACCGGGAGAGGATTGCCCGGGCTGCCCTTCCTGATGAGGTTCGGGAGAAGCTGAACAAGGAGCTTGGGCGGCTGGCCAAGCAGTCCTACAGCTCCTCGGAGAGCACCGTTCTGCGCAGTTATCTGGACATCTGCCTGGAGCTGCCCTGGGGGAGGAGGACCCGGGAGAAGGTGAGCGTTCCAGCGGTGCAGAAGGTTCTGGATCATGACCACTTCGGGTTGGATAAGGTGAAGCAGCGCATTCTGGAGTTTGTTGCTGTCAAGCAGCTGGCTCCTGATCTGAAGGGCCAGGTTATCTGCCTGGTGGGCCCGCCGGGGGTGGGCAAAACCTCTGTCGCCATGTCCATGGCCCGGGCGATGAACCGAAAGCTGGCCCGCATTTCCCTGGGAGGGGTCAGTGATGAGGCGGAGATCCGGGGTCATCGCAAGACCTACGTGGGCGCTATGCCCGGCCGTATCATCAGCGCCATCAATCAGGCCAGGAGCTGCAACCCGCTGATCCTGCTGGACGAGATCGACAAGCTGGGCCATGACCACAGGGGAGACCCTGCCTCCGCGCTTCTGGAGGTGCTGGATGGGGAGCAGAATGCCACCTTCCGGGATAACTTTCTGGAGGTTCCCTTCGACCTGTCCGAGGTGATGTTTATTACCACAGCCAACACCACAGAGACCATTCCCCGGCCCCTCCTGGACCGGATGGAGGTGATTGAGCTGTCCAGCTACACCGACGAAGAGAAGGTGCAGATTGCCAGGCGGCACCTGCTGCCCAAGGAGATGAAGCGCCACGGGCTGTCCAGGCAGCAGCTCAAGGTGTCTGACGGGGCGCTGCGGGAGATAATCTCCGCCTACACACGGGAGTCCGGCGTCCGGGTTCTGGAGCGCCGTCTGGCCGGTATCTGCCGCAAGACGGCCATGAAGGTGGTGTCGGAGGAGGCCAAGGCCTTCCGGGTGACAGAGAAGGATTTGGAGGAGTATTTGGGGGTGCCCAAATACCATCCGGAGCGCCGGGCCCTGGAGGAGCGTGTGGGCGTGGTGAACGGTCTGGCCTGGACCTCTGTGGGAGGAGAGCTGCTGGAGGTGGAGGTAAACGTGGTACCCGGCTCCGGCAAGGTGGAGCTCACCGGAAACCTGGGAAACGTGATGAAGGAGTCGGCCCACGCGGCCCTCAGCTTCATCCGCAGCCAGGCGGACCGTCTGGGTATCCCTGCGGATTTCTATAAGGAGCAGGACATCCATGTCCACTTTCCCGAGGGGGCGGTGCCCAAAGACGGCCCCTCTGCCGGTATCGCCATCACCACAGCCATGGTGTCCGCCCTCACGGGAGTCCCGGTGCGCCGGGGACTGGCCATGACTGGAGAGGTTACCCTCCGGGGGCGGGTGCTGCCCATTGGCGGACTGAAGGAAAAGACCATGGCCGCTTTCCGGAATGGAATTAAAACGGTGATTCTCCCCGCGGACAATGCCAAAGACCTGGAGGAGATCGACCAAACTGTGCGTAAGGCCCTCCAGTTTATTCTGGCAGAGCGGGCGGAGCAGGTGCTGTCTGACGCCCTGAACCGCTCTCTGGAGGCCCCCGCTCCCCGCAGGCGGGGCCGCCCGCCCAAAAAGCGGCCGGAGCTGTCCAACCTTTCTCCTGCGCCCGGGGAGGAGGAAGGCTCGCGTATGAGCCAGTAGAGGAGGAGTCGCTGTGGCTGTCAATTTGCAGAACGCGGAATTTGTGCTGTCCGCTGTTTCCCCCAACAACTTTATTCAGGACGGCCTGCCCCAGGTGGCTTTTGCCGGACGGTCCAATGTGGGAAAATCCTCGGTGATCAACCGGCTCCTGAACCGGAAAAATTTTGCCCGGGTGGGGTCAGCGCCGGGAAAGACAGTCCATGTGAACTATTTCAGCATTGACGGCGCCTTTTACCTGGTGGACCTGCCCGGCTATGGCTACGCCCAGGTGTCCAAGGCAGAGCGGGACCGTTGGGGCAGGCTGATGGAGGACTACTTTGCCCGGCCCGACCTGCTCACTCTGGGGGTAATGATTGTGGATTCCCGCCACAAGCCAACCGCCGACGACTGCACCATGGCCCGGTGGTTTAAGGACAGCGGCTGTCCCCTGATTATAGCGGCCAACAAGCTGGATAAGCTGAAAAAACGGGAGATTGAGCCCAATCTCCAGCTGATTCGGGATACCTTGGAGCTGGAGGAGGCAGACCGGCTGATCCCCTTCTCTGCAGAGAAGGGGATCGGACGGGAGGAGTTGCTATCAGCTGTCTTTGCCGGGATAAAAAGATGAGCGCTTTCCCCTGCTGTGAGCCGAACCAATAAAAACAGACAAAATCCCCCCGATGCAGGAAGAGGAAGATGCTGCGTCAGGGGGATTTTGGGCCTTTTCTCTCTTTTTCCGGGGCAGACAGAGGGCTAGTCAGAGAAAATTTATTGTCATTTTGCCCATTGTTCCACCGCTGTCCGTGTGTTAGGATACAAAAGAACAAACATATTTTTGCTGAAATGAGGATGAGCCATGAAGGTACGTATTATTACAGATTCCGCCTCCGACCTGCTCCAACCCCACAGACCGGAAATCACTGTTCTGCCCATGACCATTACCTTTGGCACAGAGGAATTTCTGGATGGAGTTGAGCTGACGCACCAGCGGTTTTATGAAAAGCTCATCGAGGGGGAGGAGCTGCCCAAGACCAGCCAGATTTCTCCTGCTCAGTTTGAGGAGGCCTTCCGCCAGGCGGCGGAGGCGGGGGAGGCCGTGGTTGCCGTTGTACTGTCCTCCAGGCTGTCGGGGACCTATCAGAGCGCCTGTATTGCCGCAGAAGACTTTCCGGAGGCATATGTGGTGGACAGTGAGAATGCGACCATCGGCGAGCATATCCTGGTAGAGAGGGCGCTGGAGCTGGTGGACCAGGGGCTTGAGGCCGGCGCCATTGCGGCGCAGCTGGAGGAGGAGAAGAGGGATATACGCCTGGTAGCCCTGCTGGACACTTTGGAGTATCTGAAGCGGGGCGGACGGATTTCTGCCTCTGTGGCTCTGGTGGGCGGACTGCTGGCTATCAAGCCAGTGGTGGCGGTCCAGGGGGGCGAGGTGGTGATGCTGGGCAAGGCCCGGGGCTCTAAAAACGGCAATAACCTGCTGGTGCAGGAGATTGAGAGGACCAGAGGCGTGGACTTTACCCGGCCGTACCGCCTGGGATATGCGGGCCTGGACGATGCCCTGCTGCGCAAGTATATTGATGACAGTCGGGCCCTGTGGGCCGGACACGCCGGCAGTATGCCCATCGGCACTGTGGGGGGAACCATCGGAACCCATGTGGGCCCCGGCGCTATTGCAGTGGCCTTTTTTCAGAAGAGGGCGTAATCTGTAATTGGGGCTTTTCCTGTGGAGTGCTCTCTGGTATAATACGGGTGAAGGCAGCCGTCGCTGTTCCGCTGAGCCGGGCAGCACTGTGTTTGGCCGCAGAGACGAAGGGAGATAAGCGATATGACGATGAAATGGATGCAGCGCGGGCTGGCGCTGTTTGCTGCGTCGGTACTGCTGCTGTCTGCCTGTTCACAGACAGAAAAGAAGCCTGAACAGGAGCCGGACAGCGGTGCGCTGACCTGGAGCACCTGGAACGGATATAATAACTTTTTAAAGCTGCTGAATGAGACCTGTCCGGAGATCGAGCTGGAGTACGATGTGTATTCCGGGGCCAACTATACCGGCTTCAGCTGGGCGCAGATGAGGGCGGACGACATTCCTGACATCTTTATTACCACCCAGATCCTGGATGAGGAGCTGGCAAAGGAGCGGCTGGCCGATTTGTCCAGCTATGATATGGTCAACAGGATATCCACGTCGATTCTGGACCAGGTGGCCATTGACGGCGGAGTCTATCTCCTGCCTGTGGACTACGCCATGTATGGGATCCTGTACAATAAGACCTTGATGGAGGAGCACGGCTGGGCACTGCCCACCAATTTTGCGGAGCTGGAGGCGCTGTGTGAGGACATCAGGGCGGAGGGACTGATTCCTGGAGTTCTGGGCACCCAGCTGACAGGAAATACTTTTTCTGCCGTGTTCAACCTGGCCAAGACCAGCTGGCTGACCACGCCGGAGGGAGTGAACTGGGAGCGGGACTTCCTGGCTGGAGACGCCACGGCGGCGGGGAGGTGGGAGGATACCATGGATTTCGTCCAGCGGTATATCGACATTGGCATGTTTACCACAGACCCGGAGGACCGAAATAATCCCCAGATTGTGCTGGACTATCTGGGCCAACGGAAGTCTGTGTTCTGCACAGCGGTGCTCACCCTGAGTATCACCCAGCTGCCGGATACCGGCGATGAGCTGGGCATGATGCCTTTTATCAGCGAGGACGGCAGTAAGAATATTTATATGTACAGCCCCACCAGCTATATTGGAATCAGCAAACGGCTCACCGAGCCGGGGAATGAGAAGAAACTGGAGGATGCAGTCAAGCTGCTGTCGCTGCTCTATTCGCCGGAGGGGCAGGCGGCCTTCATAACCCAGGAGACTCCCTGCTTAATGAGTGTGCTCAGCAGCGCCGGCGTGCCGGAGGACGCTCTGATTTATGACGCACAGCAGGCTGTGTGGAAGGGGCGCGCCTTTCCCATGACCTATGTGGGCTGGGACGGTGTTCTGGCCGACATGGGCCAGGCCTATAAGGACTGGTTCCGGGGGGAGGGGGACATGGACGGTCCCGCCTGCATTACCCGCATGGATGAGCTGCAAAACAACTTTCTGAGCCACTCTGAGCAGCTGTATTTCTGCCGGAGCACAGCAGACTTTACGCAGGAAGAGACGGCGAGGCTTGTGGGTAAGGCGCTGGGCAGCGCCGTGGGGGCAGACGCAGTGATGGTTCCAGTGGGCACCTTCTATCGGGAGGGGGCAGGGCTGAAAAGCTGCGTCACCGGCAAGCTCTATGAGGGCAGAATCAATACGGAGGTTTCCGCCACCATCCTCCCTGCGCCGGATGGAGAGTACGGCCTTGGGTCCATGACCGGAGCGCAGGTCAGGGAGCTGGTCCAGACCGGCTTTGACGCCGCCGGGGACGGAAAGCCCTTTCCCTATATTCTGGTGACCAGAGGGGACAGGGAGCTGGAGGAGGACCGTGTTTACAAGGTCGCATTTTTAATGGGGGGATACACTGGGGAGGTGGAGCAGGCCTGCTCGATCCAAAAGGAAAAGGGCTCCATACGCGGATTTATGAAGGCATGGCTGCAGGAACAGAAAACCGTTTCGCCAGAGGGAAATCCCTGGGAGTGACGGGGCGCCCATCACAGACTTATGTTACCCTGCGCTGAAAGCACAGAGAGGAAAGGTGGACTGAATGAAGTCCGAAACAGAAAAAAAGACTTTCACGCTGCCGGCGGTTTTAGCGGCCTGCCTGCTGTTGTTTATGCTGGTGGGCGGCGTCTGCTTCACAGAATATTTGCGGCAGCAGATTTTTGCAGAGCGCACTACCCAGCTCAGCGAAATTACTTCTCAGGTGCGGGTCAACCTGAGCAATACCCTGGACTCCCATTGGAACTATCTCACCGCCGCTGTGAACCTGCTGGAGGAGCAGAGCTTTACCTCTGTGGCGGCGGCGGCCAAATATATTGGTAGGCTGGAACAACTGCTGGAAACTGACAGGTACGGCTCCATGATCATACTGCTGGACGACCGGGGGAATTACTGCGACGTCAACGGGGTGCATGGCGTGTGGGCCAATATCGGTGTGATTGCCAGTGGAGGTGACCGGTATACCCTCATTACCAGCAGCTACGACCGCCAGAGCAGCTACTGGACCTTTGTCAGAAAACTGGACGTTCCCCTGGAGATGGCAGACAAGAGCGCCGTTTTCACCCATGCAGTGCTTCTGACCGAAGTGAATACATTTGCAGAGCACTATGGCAGTGCTGCCTACGGCAGTCAAAATGAGACATACATTCTGAAAAGTGACGGCACTCGGATGCACGACGATTCCTCTACAGGAGGGACAATTCAGGCATACAATGTGCTCAAGGCGCTGGAGGAGATGGAGGGACAGGCCTGCACCGATATTCGGGCCGCGCTGAAGACGGCAGATACGGTCAGCAGCAGTTTTCAGCTCAATGAGGTCGAGTATTACTACTGTGTCACATCGCTGGAGGAATATGGCACCCTGCTGCTCTTCCTGATTCCGGCGCAGTTTGTGGCATCGGGCACTGTGAATATGGTGGGAACCGTGATCCAGATGCTGCTCTTCCTTGCGGTTGTGCTGGTGATTATGCTGCTGCTGCTGGCGGCGACCCTGAACCGGCAGCAGAACAGCGTGAACCTGTTCCTCCAGGAGCAGGCCAACCTGCGCCGGCAGGAGGAGCTGAACGCCCGGCTGGAGGAGTCCAACGCCATGCTGGCCCATTCCAAAGAGACGGCGGAGCAGGCTTTTCAGATTGCGGAGGAGGCCAACCGGGCCAAGAGCTCCTTCCTGTCCAATATGAGCCACGATATCCGTACTCCCATGAATGCCATTGTAGGCTTTGCCTCCCTGCTGGCCCGGGATGCGGAGAACCCGGAAAAGGTCCGGGAATACACCCGGAAGATAACCTCCTCCAGCCAGCACCTGCTGGGGCTGATTAACGATATTTTGGACATCAGCAAAATTGAGGCGGGCAAGACCACCCTGAATCTCTCCAACGAAAGTATGGTAGACCTGATTGAGAATATTGACGCAATCATCCGTCCTCAGATGAAGGCCAGGGGGCACAGTTTCGAGGTGTACAGCAAGGAGCTGAAGCACGAGTTTGTGGTGATGGATAAGCTGAGGCTGAACCAGATCCTGCTCAACCTGCTCTCCAACGCGGTAAAATATACTCCGGACGGAGGCTGTATCACCTTGACGGTTCAGGAGCTGCCCCAATACGCCAAGCAGCTGGCCCGCTACCGCTTTGTCGTGGCGGATAACGGCTATGGCATGAGCATAGAGTATCAGCAAAAGCTGTTCCACGCCTTTACCCGGGAGGAGGACAGCGTGACCAACAGGATTCAGGGCACCGGACTGGGCATGGCCATTACCAAGAACCTGCTGGACCTGATGGGGGGCTCCATCTCTGTAGAAAGTGAAAAGGGGAAGGGCTCCACCTTTACCGTGGACCTGGAGCTGCATATCAGTGACGAAAAGATTGACCAGGACTTCTGGCACAACCACAGCATTACCCGTCTGCTGGCTGTGGACGACGAGGAGGTTATCTGTGAAAACATCCAGCTGACTATGGAGGGTACTGGCGTAGAGGTGGACTATGCCTTGGACGGCGCAGCCGCAGTGGATATGGTGAGGCAGGCGAAGGAGGCTGGCCGGCGCTACGATGTGGTGCTGCTGGACTGGAAAATGCCGGGGATGAACGGAGTGGAGACAGCCCGCCGCATCCGGCAGACGGTCTCTGATGATGTCCCCATCCTGGTGCTGACCAGCTGCGACTGGCCGGAGATTGAGGAGGAGGCCCGGGAGGCGGGGGTGAAGGCCTTCCTGCCAAAGCCATTTTTCCTCACCAGCTTCCGGCAGAAGGTGGACGGAGTGCTGAACCAGACTCACCAGGCGCCGGAGACGAAGGAGTCCCCGGAGGAGCGGAGCGTCCTGCGCGGGATGCACATTCTGGTGGCGGAGGACAACGAGATTAACGCGGAGATACTCAGTGAGCTGCTGGGGATGGCCGGCGCCTCCTGCGATATCTTTGAGAATGGGCAGCTGGCTGTGGAGGCCTTTGAAAGGTCTGTTCCAGGGCAGTATCAGCTGATTTTGATGGACGTGCAGATGCCGGTGATGAACGGCTATGAGGCCACACGGACCATCCGCCAGCTGAGCCATCCGCTGGCTTCAAGGATTCCCATCGTCGCCATGACGGCCAACGCCTTTACAGAGGACATTCGGGATGCGCTGGAGGCCGGAATGAGCGCCCACGTGGCCAAGCCCATCGACATGGCGGTACTGGAGCAGACGGTGCGGGAGACCATTAGTGCACAGAGCCAGGCCCAGCCGGAGGGGTGACAAAATCCCAAACGAAGGGCCTTGCCTGGAGCTCCTTTCGCCTTCTGGGCGCGCCGCCGTTCTCAAACAGGACCTGATAAGACGGAAAGTTTTTACCTGCCGCAGTTGTCAAACGGGAAAAAATGTGGTATGATAAACACGGTTATTCCCTCTCCCCGCCCCGGGGGAGGCGGGGATTATGGATGCCTGGGCCTGACAAAGGGCCGCAGGTCAATACCGGGAACAGGAGTGGTGTCAAAATGAGCGACAGCAAGGATTACGTTTCCCGCTCTGACGAGCTGGGCAATATCCACATCTCAGAGGAGGTGCTGGCGGCCATCTCCGCCGCCGCGGCCCTGGAGGTAGAGGGGGTCAGCAGTCTGACCAACCCAAGCAAGAAGAATGTTGCCAAGGGCGTGCATATCAAGCTGGAGGAGGAAAAGGTTGTGGTGGGCATGTCTGTCCTCATGGCCTATGGGCATACCATCCCTGAGATGGGCAAGGCTGTGCAGGAGGCCGTCAAGAACGCCATTGAGTCCATGAGCGGCCTGGAGGTCGCCTCTGTCAACGTCAGTGTGGGCGGGATTACCTTCCCTCCAAAGGAACAGCAGTGATTAAAATCCCCGGCCGCGGCCGGGGATTTTCTGCGTCAGTGTAAGCCTTGGACCCGCGCCGGGGATGCGGCAGAGCGGCCGGGCAATGGGGAAAGGAGAGGAGGCGGGCCGCGGTAAAGCTGCTGCTGCGGTCCCCCGGCAGGGGGGAGACGGCTCTATTTTGCCTTTTGGTTCACCCGTTCAGGTCGGAATTTGGAGTATAGGATTTTCTGTTCGCTGTACAGCCCGTAGTAGCCGGACAGCATGTAGGATACTCCGCAGCACAGGGCGTACAGGGGCAGGCCCTCATTGCCGAAGAGCTCCAGGGCCAGCAGGATGGAGGTCATGGGGCAGTTGGTGGCGCCGCAGAACACCGCCGCCATGGCCAGGGCCCCGGCAAAGCCGTGGGGCAGTCCCAGCATGGGACCTGCCCAGGTGCCGAACGCACAGCCGGTGAATAGTGCGGGGACAATCTCACCGCCCCGGAATCCGGCGCCAAGGGTGAGGGCGGTGAATAAAATTTTAAGTAAAAAGGCTTCTGGGATTGTATCTCCGGCCAGCAGGCGGCGGATGACCGCGTCTCCCGCGCCGTTGTAGGTCTGACTGCCCACCAGAAGGGTGAGGCAGAGCACCAGCGCACCCCCGACAGCTGCCCGGACCAGGGGAGAGGGCAGATATTTGGCATAGAGCCTGTGGGACAGGTGCATGGCCCTGCAGAAGAGGACGGAGAGCACCGCGCACAGCGCCCCCAGAGCAGCGGTCTGAAGGATGGGCAGGACAGAGAGCTGGAGGGCGTCGGATATGGGGTAACCGTCCTGAATGTGCAGGCCGAAGCGTTGAGCAGTGAGCAGGGCGATGAAAGAGGCTGACATACAGGGCACAAGGGCCGCGTAGTACATGGTGCCTACGCTCACCACCTCCATAGCGAAAATAGCGGAGGTTAGGGGGGTGCCGAACAGGGCGGAGAAGGCGGCAGACATGCCGCACATCACCACAATCCGTTCGTCCTTCTCGTCCAGACGCAGCTCCCGGCCGATATAGGCGGACAGGGAGGCGCCCAGCTGGAGGGCGGCGCCCTCCCGTCCGGCGGAGCCCCCCACCAGGTGGGTGAGAATGGTGGACAGGAAAATGAGGGGGGCGGTGCGAAGCTTCAGCCGTTCTGCGTCCCGCACCGCCACCAGCACAAGATTCGTGCCCCGGTCCTTTTCCATGCCGCACACCCTGTACAGCAAAAGAATGGATATACCGCCCAGAGGCAGAAAAAAGATGATCCAGGGGTTTTCGCCCCGCAGCAGGGAGGCCCAGTGAATGCCCCAGTGGAAGGCCACCGCCACCAGACCGACAATTCCCCCGATCAGACAGGAGTACAGCAGCCATTTGGCAAAGGATAAAAAAGCTTTTGCATGTCTCCAGACACGTTCAGACAGCGCGGGCAAGAGAACTCCCCCTCTCCCACCGCGGCGGCCCGCCAGCCCCCGCGATTTTATAGAGAGTATAACACACCGGGGAAAAATTTGCACCTTAAAATCGCTTTCTTCGCTGAAAACCTGTTCTTCCTCTTGCCATGCCGGTATTTTTGTGCTATGATGCAGGCATATCGGCGATCTTGAACCTTTAAAGGAGGTCATACCTGTGGACGAGGGCCAAATATGGCTTGTACTGTTAGGAATCAGTGTGTGTATCAACGGCATTTTGCTGCTTTGGAGGCCGGTTCTGAGGCTGCTCCATCGAAAGGACCAGGTGTCTGAGTACAATATCATGGCCATGGTGGAGGAGGGAGAGGAATCAGGCGCCATTCAGAGCAACGAGAAGGAGTTCATTGAAAACGTCTTTGAGTTTGACAACACCACGGCCAGGGACGTGATGGTCCACCGCACCGACATGGTTACCCTCCCGGCAGACGCGGCGGAGGAGGACATTCTGGATGCCATCCGTCAGTCGGGGCTGTCCCGCTTCCCGGTCTATGGAGAGGACATTGATGATGTGGTGGGCATTTTGTCCACCCGGGACTATCTGCTCAACTTTCGTGAGGCGGAGCCAAAGCCCTGGAAGGACCTGCTCCGTCCAGCCTACTTCGTGCCTGAAACTGTGGCGGCGGACGTGCTCTTCCGGGATATGCAGGGGAAAAAGACCCATCTGGCCATGGTGGTGGACGAATACGGCGGCACCAGCGGCCTGGTTACCCTGGAGGACCTGCTGGAGGAGCTGGTGGGCAACATTTATGATGAGTTTGACCCCCAGGAGGAGCAGGAGATCATTCCGCTGGAGGATGGCCGCTGGCGGGTGTCCGGCTCCGCCGACCTGGAGGAGTTGGCTGAAGCCATGGACTTCGAGCTGCCTGAGGATGAGGAGAGGGACTATGATACTCTGGGCGGGCTGGTCTTTTCCCAGCTGTCCGTCATCCCGGAGGACGGCAGCCGGCCCGTTGTGGACGCCCTGGGTCTCCGCATCCAGGTGGAGGAGTTGTGCGACCGCCGGGTGGAGTGGGCGCTGGTGATAAAGCTTCCCCCTGAGCCGGAGGAGGGCGAATAAGTACATATGAAAATGTCCCCCCGTCAAGGGGGGACATTTTGCGGTTTAGCCTACCTCAATGGCGCTCACCGGGCAGGCGTCAGCGGCGGCCTGCACCTGATCCTCCAGCTCGGGAGGAACCTCCTGACTGTAGACTCCGGCGGTGCCGCCGTCAGTGATGAGGAAAACGTTGGGACAGGTGCTGGCACACAGGCCGCAGCCGATGCAGCTGGCGTTGACATGGACTTTCATGGGGATGCCTCCTTAACGATAAAGTCCTATCAGTATTCCCCGTTCCGGGGAAAGTTATTCGTAAGTTCCAAGAAACAGGGGCACGCCGTTCTGGAGGTCGATGATGCCGTAGAGGAAGGGGCGGTCCAGAATGAGGGTGACGCCATCCTCCGGCGGCATACTGACGCCGCTGTTGGCGGCCACCACCGTGGCGGCGGCCGCCTCGGTGCCCTTCTCGTTGACCTCGATTTTTGTGGCGTGAATCACCTGAGAAATGTAGTAGCCCTCCGGACTGTCCCCCAGGCTGGAAAAGTCGGCTGTACCGGGAAGGAAGGCGTCCGCCAGCCCCAGCAGGGGCAGGACGCCGGTGAGGTCACCCTTCCACTCCGCCGTGAACTTGGGCATGGCGAAGTGGAGGAACTGGGTGTCCTCCCGGCATTGGATGAGCTCCGCCAGGCCGTTTCCCTCCAAACTGTCCAGCCATTCCCCTAAATCGGGGGAATCCGGGTACAAATCGGGCAGGAGGGCGAAGAAAGCCAGCCGCCCGTCGTCGTAGGGCAGGACCACCCCCTGGGCCCCATTGCCCTGAATAAAGGACAGCTGGGTGTTGAAGTGCTGCAAATATTCCGTCCGGCTGTCCTGGCCGCCGGCGTGGTGGAAGTCCATCTCCCGGGTGTGCAGGGGGTCGAACTCCTGTGACCACTTGTTTTTCAGATAGAGGGCGTTGACCAGCACCAGGGCGGTGTCCTGGTCGAAGGGCTCGGTGATGATCTGGGGGATCATCTTGTTGGTGTGCTCCGACACCCAGCCGTTCAGGTCCTTGACGATGGCATCGTCGGACAGATTTGCGGAAAAGACCTGGGCGTCAAAGATACCCCGGCACTTGCCCACGAACTCATCCTTGATCTGGCCCTCTGGGTCCACCCACAGGCTGTTGGCGATGGTGCATTTGGTGGAGCCGGCGAGGTTGCGATAGAGGATCATCAGCGCCTGGCAGGCCACGTTGACGGCCTCAATGCTGGCTTCATCCCCCAAAACCTCTTCAAACTGGGCCAGGGTGTCCCCCTCCGCGCCGTTGGCCGCCATGGACAGGGCCATCGCCGCAGAAAAGGGGGAGACCAGGGTGGAGAGGGGGACGTGGTCCATCCCGCTCTCCATGGCATTTTCTCCGTTGGACGCCCGGGTCTGCTTCAGCAGCTCCAGGCCGAGGTCGGACAGGGCGGCATAGACGCTCAAAGCATCCTGATCGTGGGCCGTCATATCGGCGTCGGTAAGCTTGACTGGTTCGGCGGTGAGCTCCTTGGCGGCGGAGGTTGGGGCACAGCCGGGCAGCATCGACAGGCCCAGGGTGCAGGCCAGGAGCAGGGACAGGATTCGATTCATAAAAAGTCCTCCTTTTATATGTGGTTACCAATATAGACGAAAACCAGGGGCGGCGGCTGCGTATTTTTGAAGATTTTTTGGAAATTTTCTGACAGTTTGTCCTTGACTGCGGAGATGGGAGATGGTATAATACTATTTCGTGGCGGTAGGGGCGTCATGCCCTTTTACCCGATGAGGATCCCCTGGACAGGGGAGAAGGAGGGCGCCAAGCATGATTCCAGAACTCAGCGGTTCCAACAAGGTTGTGGGGGCCAAGCAGGCCAAACGGGCCCTGAAGGACGGCCGGGCCGTCCGGCTGTATATGGCCATGGACGCCGACCCCCGGCTGCTCCAGCCTCTGGTTCAGGAGGCGGTGAACCGGCAGGTGCCGGTGAGCCAGGTGCCCACTATGAAGGATCTGGGCCAGTCCTGCGGCATCGCTGTAGGGGCTGCCGTGGCAGTGTTGCTGAAATGATTTTTGCCCGGAAAAAGGCCCCTTTGGAAAGGGGCTGTCAGCCGAAGGCTGACTGAGGATTGTGTTTTGCGAAGCAAAACATACGGAGTAAACAAAGCCCTGCAGACCTGATTTATTTCATACGTTTCGCCTGCGGCGAAACACAATCCTTCGTCATCCGCGAAGCGGATGCCACCTCCTTTCAAAAGGAGGCTTCCCGCCTGCGGTCGGGACGAGAGTTTTCGGTTTTAACGAAAGAGGGATAAAAATTCCCAAATTTGTTAAAATATAAATTACGCCTCGTGCAGAGGCAGAATTGAGGAAAGGAGGAAACCCATTCATGCCTACCTTTAACCAGCTGGTGCGCAAGGGCCGCACAATGGCGGCGTACAAGTCCACCTCCCCCGCCCTTCAGCACGGTCTGAACACCCAGACGAACCGGCGCACCGACCTGCCCTCTCCCCAGAAAAGAGGCGTCTGCACCGCCGTGCGAACTTC
>JAAVYL010000113.1 GCA_022791075.1 Lawsonibacter sp.
ATTTTGAGCTGATTTCATACTCCCCTACCCCCCATGCTTGTCAATAAACTTTTATGTATTTAAGTGAAAAGAGCTATTTTTTGTATAAATAACGGATTCCCTCATCTCCATTTTTCCGAAAAGCCGCTCTGCCACCTTGCCTGCCGGCACCCTGGCCACCTGCATGTGGTACACCGGCCTGGATCCCCGGACGATGAAGCCGGTGTTCATCCCCAAGTCCCCCCATGACAAGGCCCTTCAGCGGGCTCTCATGCAGTGGCGCAGGCCCCAGAACCGGAGGCTGGTGCTGGAGGCCCTGCATAAGACGGGCCGGGAGGACCTCATCGGCTACGGCAGACGCTGTCTGGTGAAGCCGGACAAGGGGGCGCCGGTGTCAGGGGGCGGCCATGCTGCCCCGCCGTCCCGCGGCCGGAAGGATGAGAGCAGGGGCGGAGGGCCACGCGCCGGCTCCAGGGTCCGTGGGGAGAAGGGGGAGACCCCCGCCAGACCCGTCCGGAAAAAGGGCTGGGCAAAACCGAAGAAAAAGAGATGAAAAAACCGGGACGGGCTTATGCCCGTCCCGGTTTGGTTTAATATCGCGCGCTGGAGTCGGGCTCCCAGCTGGGGGTTCCGGAATATTTGCCGTGCCCGGTGATGTCTTCTGCGGCGCTGCCGATGCCGCGGCCAATGTCGCCGATGGCGTCGCCGGTGTCCCGGACGATGTCCCGGGCGTCCCGGGTCAGGTCGCGGGAGGCGGTGCTGCCGTCTCGGCCGTAGACCTGGCCGTTGGAGCCGGCGGTGTAGCGGCCGTCATTGACATAGCTGCGGCCGTTATAAATTGTCTCGTTGGGATAGCGCCGGCTCACCTGTCCGGCGGAGCCCCCGGAATTGGAGGCGTTTGTGCTGCCGTTGCTGTCGGGGGTCCGGTCGGTGCTGCAGGCCGTCAGCGCACCTGTCAGAGCCAGGGCCAGGGCCAGAGCGGTCAAACTCCTTTTCATTGCTGCATCCTCCTGTTTTCTGTGCAGAATTTCAGAATATTGTCCTTGCTGGTTTTGCAATACTGTGGAATGCTGCATTTGTGTCTGGAGGTTCCATCCGCGTCCTAGTATGTGCCCGATTTTCCCGGCTCAATCCGGAAATGAGCGGCGGAATTGGTTTTTTTGACCGTTTTTGACGGAGAAGGGGTGAGAGAAATTCTGCTTTTTTGGGAAAAACTTCGGGATAATCTCTTGCAATTTACCTGGCTGTGTGGTATAGTGTAGACAAGAAAGTAGGAAGTATGGTAAGAGTGGGGTCAAGGCTCCGCTCTTTTTGATTGGAAAGAAGCGCCGAGCCGCGGCGAGCAGCGAACCTGGACCGGAGCGAGGAACACAAACCAGGGGCTGTGGAGCGGGGAATACCGCGGCAGGTGCGGAAGAGAAGGATGTGTCAATATGGCAAAGGTGACCGACGCTGTAGCCGCTCTGGCCCTCCCTGTGGTAGAGGGTGCGGGCTGCAGCTTGTGGGATGTGGAATATGTGAAGGAGGCAGGAACCTGGTTTCTCCGGGTGTATATTGACAAGGAGGGCGGGGTGTCCATTGATGACTGTGAGGCAGTCTCCCGTCCCCTCTCCGACCTGCTGGATGAGGCCGACCCCATTGAGGGCAGCTATACCTTTGAGGTGTCCTCCGCGGGGGCGGACCGGGTTTTGAAGAGGCCGGAGCATTTTGCCCAATTCCAGGGCGCGGAGGTGGAGGTCAGGCTCTACCGTCCCCGGGAGGGCCGCAAGGAGCTTGTGGGCATTTTAAAGTCCTGTAAGGACGGAGCGGTCACCCTGGAGATCAATGGCGAGGAGGCCGTTTTTACCAGGCAGGAGACTGCGCTGGTCCGGCTGTATCCCAGATTTTGACGGCCGCAGGATGCGCCGTTTATGGCGGGGGCTCTGTCCCTGCCCCGTGACGGGGCGGAATCGGTTCAGGCAAGGCGGAGCTCTTGCCCTACACAATGTAACGCCGCACAGGCGTAGGAGGAAAAGCACGTGGCAAAACGAGTGACAAAGAAGGCCGTCAACACCAACGAGATGGACGGCAAGGAGTTTTTTGAGGCCATTCATCAGATTGAGCAGGAGAAGGGCATCAAGCCCGGATACATGATGGAAAAGGTGACCCAGGCGCTGCTGTCGGCCTACCGCCGGGATCATGAGGGCGTGGGGGAGAACCTGGTGATTGAGGCCAACGAGGAGGCTGGCACCGTCAGGCTGTTTCTGAAAAAGGAGATTGTGGAGGAGGTAGACAACCCCGCCATGGAGATCAGCCTGGAGGAGGCCCGCCGGGCGCTGCCCCAGGCGGAGCTGGGAGACACGGTTCGTATGGAGGTCAAGGCCCGCTCCTTCGGCCGCATCGCCGCGCAGACCGCCCGCCAGGTCATCATCCAGGGCATCCGGGAGGCGGAGCAGGGGATGATCTATGATGAGTTCTCCACCAAGGAGCACGAGCTGCTCACCGGAACCGTCACCCGCATTGACCCCCGGAACGGGTCGGTTTCCCTCCGGCTGCACTCCGGCTCTGAGTTTACCGACGCCTACCTCAGCACCGGAGAGCAGGTAAAGGGGGAGCGGTACACCGAGGGCCAGCGGCTGAAGATTTACGTGGTGGAGGTCCGCCGGGCCACCAAGGGCCCCCAGGTCCTCATCTCCCGTACCCATCCGGGGCTGGTCAAGCGTCTGTTTGAGCTGGAGGTCCCCGAGGTATATGACGGCACTGTGGAGATTCGCTCCGTGGCCCGGGAGGCCGGCTCCCGCACCAAGATGGCTGTCTGGGCCGCAGAGCCCAATGTGGATCCGATTGGCGCCTGCGTCGGCCCCCGGGGCCAGCGGGTCAACACCATTGTAGAGGAGCTCAAGGGGGAGAAAATTGACATTATCAAGTGGTCGGAGGACCCGGCGGAGTATATTGCCGCCGCCCTGTCCCCCGCTGACGTAATCAGTGTGGAGGAACTGCCCTCCTCCAGCGACGCCAGGAGCTGCCGGGTGGTGGTCCCTGACGACCAGCTCTCCCTGGCAATCGGCAAGGAGGGGCAGAACGCCCGCCTGGCCGCCAAGCTCACCGGCTATAAAATCGACATCAAGCCCGCCTCCGCCCCCCTGGAGCCTGTGGAGGATTCGACCGCCCAGGCGGACGGCGATGAGGCGGAGGAGGCCCTGGAGGCCGCTATGGCCGAGGCAGAGGAGAACGGAACCTTGTAAAAGGAGGAAGAGCCTTGCCCAAGAAGATACCCATGCGCCAATGTGTTGGCTGCCGGGAAATGAAAGAGAAAAAGGCCCTCATCCGGGTGGTAAAATCCCCGGAGGGGGCGGTAAGCCTGGACTTCAGGGGCAAGCTGCCCGGCCGGGGGGCCTATGTGTGCCCCAATCCGGATTGTCTCAAGCGGGCCCGGAAGTCCCGGGCTCTGGAGCGGGCCTTTTCCGCCCCCCTGCCCCCGGAGGTATGGGAGGAGCTGGAGGCTCAGATGAAGGAGGTGCCCGCCGATGCCCAATGACCCTGTTCTGCGGCTGCTGGGACTGGCCAGAAAGGCCGGCCGGCTGGAGGTTGGCGAGGAGCCTGTGGGTGCGGCCTGCCGTTCCCGTCAGGCGCGGCTGGTCCTCCTGGCCGCCGACGCCGCCCCAAACACCCGCCGCCGGGCGGCCCACTTCGGCGAGGCGGGGAATGTCCTCTGGCTGGAGGCCCCCTTTGAAAAGGGAGAGCTGGGCTTTGTTCTGGGCCGGTCCTCCTGCGCCATGCTGGCCCTGACCGACGCGGGACTTGCCGCCTCCGTCGCGGAGAAGCTGGCCGCCCGTGACCCGGACAAATACGGCCCCGCCGCCGCTCAGCTGCGTACCAGGGCGGACCGGGTGCTCCAGCGCCAGAAGGAGCAGCGGCAGCATGAGAAGAATCTGCGCCAGGGCAGACGAAAGCCCTGGGCGCCTCCGCCGCCCGGCAGGGAGGAGGCGCCGCCCCAGCGGGGCAGGTCCCGGCCTGCCAAAGCGGTCCGCAGCGCCAAGGTTGGGCCCGGAACCCCCGTCCCTCCCAGCCCGAAAGCAGACAAGCGCGGCCCGGCCGGCCGCCGTTTGACCGGCAAATTCCGTAAACCCTGAGAAACGAGGTGCATCCGTCTATGATGATGAAATATCCAGTCCATAAGCTGGCCAAGGACTTTACCAAAAACGGGAAGGTTCTGCCCTCCAAAGAGGTCATGGACATTCTGACCCAGTATGGCCATCCCCCGAAGAACCACATGCAGCCCCTGTCTGATGAGGAGCTGTCCATTGTGTTCGAGTACCTGACGCAGCACAACCAGATCGACTCTATTGAGTCGGTCTATGCTGACGTCTACCACGAGGAGCCTGCGCCCAAGGAGAAAGCTCCGGAGGCCAAGCCCGCCGCCAAGGGGGAGAAGAAGCCCGTCCAGCAGAGTCAGCCGCGGCAGGCGCAGCCCCAGCCCCAGGCTCCCGCACAGCCGGGCCAGCCGGCGGCCAAGCCTGTGGTCCAGCAGCCGGCCTCCCGGGTCCCGGCCAAGAAGGTGGTGGACACCCGGGGCGGCCCGGCGGTCAACCTGGAGAAATATGATGAGCGGCTGGAGAACTTCACCGACCAGCGCCGTCAGGATGTCCGGGGCGGCAAGCAGAAGATTAAAAACCAGAACCCGCGGGGCCGCCAGCAGGGCGGCCGCGGCCAGGGCTTTGGCAGCAAGCGCCGCCAGGAGGAACAGGACCGGATGCGCCGGCTCCAGCTGGAGATTGCCAAGAAGGCCCCCACCAAGGTCCTCATCCCCGACGAGATTGGGGTGGGCGAGCTGGCCAGCCGGATGAAGAAGACGGGGGCCGAGGTGGTCAAGTGCCTGATCAGGAACGGGGTCATGGCCTCTCTCAGCGACATTATTGATTACGATACCGCCGCCATTATCGCCGAGGAGATGGGCTGCCGGGTGGAGCGGGAGGTTATCGTCACCATTGAGGAGCGCCTCATCGACACCGCCGAGGACCGTGAAGAGGACCTGACCGCCCGGGCTCCTGTGGTGGTGGTCATGGGCCACGTAGACCACGGAAAGACCTCCCTGCTGGACTATATCCGAAATGCCAATGTGGTGTCCGGCGAGGCCGGCGGCATCACCCAGCACATCGGCGCCTATCAGGTGGACGTGAAGGGGAACACCGTCACCTTCCTGGACACCCCTGGCCATGAGGCGTTTACCGCCATGCGGGCCCGGGGCGCCATGATTACCGATGTGGCCATCCTGGTGGTGGCCGCTGACGACGGCATCATGCC
>JAAVYL010000011.1 GCA_022791075.1 Lawsonibacter sp.
GGACGGATGCGGAATTTTTTCTCCTTGTACATCCCGCAGAAGGTACACTGGTTGTTGGAGCAGCCGATGGTGCACTGGAGCAGGTAGCTTTTCCACTCCCCCGGCGGCCGGTACAGTAAATCGCTGTCGTAGCGCATATGGTAAGGCTCCTTTCCTTTACAGATTTTCCACGGGCTGACCCTCCCGGAAAACCTTCCTGATGTTCTTTTCCACCTTGCTTCGGGGCAGCATGACCTCCCGGCCGCAGCCCTGGCAGCGCATTTTGAAGTCCATCCCCACCCGGAGGACCAGCCACTCCTGGCTGCCGCAGGGGTGGGACTTCTTCATCTTTAGTATATCGTTGACATGGATGTCCATGACGGCCTCCCGTAAAATGGTGATGATCAGAATGGGAACTGGGACTTTATTGCTCGCTCTTGTTGCCGCTGTCCTCATCAACATGCGTGTTTTTATGAAGCTTCGCCACGATGATTCCAGTACACGTCACAATGACAACGCACAGATACATGCAAATGCCTAAAATACATCCAAATCCATAGCCCCCCAACCCATTAAAAAAATTCCCTGCCAAATCAGATACAAACATTCCGCCAATCGCGACTGCAATCCCCGCCAAGATATATTGCCAAATATTTTTCATATTTTTCCTCCGTAAATTCCTATCTATCAGGCCCTCAGAAAATCCCATATTTTCAAGATATTTCCTCTTGCGGGGAATTCACGCACGATTATTAAAAAAATCTAAGATACTATCTATTCCTGAGAGAGCCGCTTTATCTTCGACTGCAGGCCGTTCGTTAGTATTATGGCTATATACCAGTTCATGGATATCATAACAGTTCATATGGTGTAGAAGAATACATGCCGTGTCGTAAGGTTTATTTATGTTGCCATTGCCTCCGCCCACTAAAATAACTGCACCCTTTTTCGATTTCATAACAGGTTCTTCTTTTCTAAAATATTTGGCGCACCAGTAGGTTTGAAGCCTGCTTCCTACATCTAACAGTTTCCCCGTTAACTCTGAAAAATAGATGGGCGAGGCAATGAGAATATTATCACAATCTTGAATATAATCGTATATCTCCTGCATCTCATCTTTTATTGCGCAGCCCTGGTTTTCCCAACAATATCTACAATCAATACAGGGTGAAATGCTGCACCTGTAAGTATCTACAATCCTATATTCACCTGAAATCTTTTCAGTTACTTTTTTAATCAGTGAAGCCGTATCCCCCATTACTCTAGGAGAACCGTTTAAAATCAATGTTTTCATTCAATCACTCCCATATTCTAATTTATTGCGCTCATTTTTTCATTATAGTGTATGGATGCCTCGGTTGTCAATGACGCAAAAAGAGCCTGTTCAACGCCCCTTTAAACAGTCACTGTATGCCTTGAGTTCCTTTTTAATTTCCTCCGTGAGGCAGTTATATTCTGTATTTTGAATTGCGCCCTCCAGCGCATACAAATGCACCAGACAGACTTGGGGATATACCCCCTTTAACTGAAAGAACGCCTGTTTAGCGCCCACCTCAACCAGCTTTTCAGAGGAGTCAATGCCCACAACAGTCAGCTTTCTTGCCAGTTCCCGGCCAATATTTATCATGGAAGTTAAATCTGACATAATTCCTCCTCATTATAAAAAGCGGGCGGACAAACTGCGTCCGCCTACTCCACTATTCTCCAGCAGGTCAGCTTTTTTTCGCTCCAACGGTAGGTAAAAATAGTCTCATGCAGCATATAGAGGCCGTCCTCAAAGGCAAATTCTCCCTCAAATTCGTGGCGGAATATCGTCCTTTCCTCCGGGATGGAATACAGCCGGATACAGTTGTCCCGCATCAGAAGCAGCCGGGTCTCGTCTCGGGAGAGAACAAAATGCTGAACCGGTTCCTCCAGTATGAGCTCCCGTGGTGTGCCTTCAGCGGCAGAGGGATAAATTACAAGCCTGGACGAGTCAAGCTCCCCTTCAGCCGGACCCTTGCACAGCAGATACAGCCGGCCGGATGGGCCCAGGATGCTCTGGGAGCAGGGCTGCGTGCCGGCCAGCTTTTCCATGTTCCCGGCCAGGTCATAGCGCAGGATGGCGCTGCCGTTCAAGATCAGAAAGGAGTTTTCGTTCTCCCTCCAGATTCCGCAGCAGGTATCCACCTTCTTTTTCCGGGTTTTTTCGGTATTGAGGTCGAACACGTTCAAAAATCCGCCGTTCCAGTTCATCAGCAGGAGCTTATCCTCCCCGTTGAAGCCCGCGTAGTCCATATATTGGGGCACGCCCTTTTTATAGGCACGCCGTACATGGAGGTCACTCCGGTCCAGCTCCAGAAGGCGTTTATTCAGCACCGCAAACATCCTGTCCTCCTCTATGTGGACGCACCTTGTGCAGTCCCGTGTCAGGACACTTGCCAGCTCCTCCCCTGTTTCAGCAGACAGCTTCCGCAGCCGCATGGAGGAGTAGTAGGACCCCCAGCCGTCAGAGACATAAAAGACAGTTGGGTCAAAGGGGTCCAGAACGGGCGGCATCACGCCCCCGCCGCCGATGTTGTTTTTCATGTGGATGGACCATTTTTTGTAAAGCTCCATTCCGACACTCCCTTTTATAAAGAAAGCCGGACGCTTTGCGGCGTCCGGCTTTGAAATTGTTCCTTATTTGGCCAGGGCGGCGGTGTCGATGGCAATCATCAGCTCCTCGTTGGTGGGGATGAGCAGCACCTTCACCCTGGAGTCGGCGGCGGAGATGACGGTCTCCTCGCCTCGAACATCATTGGCGGAGGCATCCAGTTTCAGCCCCATAAACTCCAGGCCTTTGCAGACCATGGAGCGGATGGTCTTGTCGTTCTCGCCCACGCCGGCGGTGAAAATAACTGCATCCACCCCTCCCATGGCGGCGGCGTATGCACCCACATACTTACGAACCTCGTAGGCGAACTTCTCCTGGGCCAGAGCCGCTTTCTGGTCACCCTTGCCGGCGGCGGACTCCAGATCCCGGAAGTCGGAGCTGACACAGCTCAGGCCCTCCACACCGGATTTCTTGTTCAGCACATTGAGCATCTTGTCAATATCCATGCCGTACTTATTCATCAGATACTGGAGGATGCCCGCGTCAATATCGCCGCAGCGGGTGCCCATGGGCAGACCGGCCAGGGGGGTGAAGCCCATGGAGGTGTCTACGGACTTGCCGCCGTCCACAGCGGCGATGGAGGAACCATTGCCCAGGTGGCAGGAGATGAGCTTCAGTTCCTCAATGGGACGGCCCAGCATGGCGGCGGCCCGCTGCGTGACATATTTGTGGGAGGTGCCATGGAAGCCGTAACGGCGGACCTTGTCCTTTTCGTAGTACTCATAGGGCAGTGCGTACATATAGGCGGCGGCGGGCATGGTCTGGTGGAAGGCGGTGTCAAACACAGCCACCATGGGGGTGCTGGGCATGAGCGCCTGACAGGCCTTGATGCCGATGATGTTGGCAGGGTTGTGGAGGGGGGCGAGGGGGTTGCACTCCTCAATGGCGGCCATGACCTCTTCGGTGATGAGGACGGACTTGGCAAACTTCTCGCCGCCGTGGACCACCCGGTGCCCCACAGCGTCAATCTCCTTCATGGAGCCAATCACACCGTTGGCGGGGTCCACCAGGGCGTCCAGTACAGCCTTGATGGCCTCGCTGTGGGTAGGCATGGCCACGTCGGCCTCTTTAACGGCCTGCTTGCCTTCGGGCTTATAGGTGAACTTGCCGTCGATTCCGATGCGCTCGCACAGGCCCTTGGCCAGCACCTGCTGGGTCTCGGGGTTGAGCAACTGATACTTCAAAGAGGAGCTGCCGGCGTTAATCACCAAAATATTCATGGGAATCGTCTCCTTCTCAAATCAAATTTGGGTTGCCTCCCAGGGAAGAATGTATTACAATGGAGGTAACCCTGCTGATGCTTCTATTCTAACGCTTTTTCTCCATTTGGACAACCATTTTTTTGCGTTTCTTCCAAAATTTTTCTTCGGGAGGACCATCCTTGAAAACCATCGGAATTGTCGCGGAGTATAACCCCTTTCATCTGGGACATGCCTGGCATATTGCTGAGAGCCGCCGGCTGGTTCAGGACGAGACTGCCATTGTCGCCGTGATGAGCGGCAACTGGGTTCAGCGGGGGGAGTGCGCCATTGCCGACAAGTGGGCCCGGGCCCGGATGGCCCTGTCCGGAGGTGTGGATCTGGTACTGGAGCTGCCTACTGTGTGGGCCGTCTCCTCCGCTGAGGGGTTTGCCAGGGGAGCTGTGGAAATTCTGGCCGCTTCCGGCGTAGTGGACGTTCTCTCCTTCGGAAGCGAGTGTGGGGACGCCGCTCCGCTGAAGGAGCTGGCCCGGTGTCTCAACAGTCCAGACTTCTCCTGTGCGCTGCGCCGGGAGCTGGTACCGCAAAGGTCCTTTCCTCAATGCCGCCGCCAGGCTGTGCAACGGCTGCTGGGACCGGAGGCCGCCGCCCTGCTGGATTCCCCTAACAACAGCCTGGGGGTGGAATATCTGCGTTTTTTGCCGCCTGGCATGGAGGCAGTCACCGTTCCCCGCCGTGGTGCGGGACACGACAGCGGGCTGGAACAGGACGGGTTCCCCTCCGCCTCCCTTCTGAGGCAGAGACTGCGGGCCGGAAATATGACAAGTTTTTCTCCTTTTCAGTCATTGCCCTGGAAGGGCGAACCCGCCGATATGAAATGGTTGGAGCGGGCCTTGATTGCCCGGCTGCGCTCCATGACACTGGAGGAGGCAGAGGCCCTTCCGGACAGCGGTGACGGTTTGGCGGCCCGCCTGCTCTATGCTGCCCGGCAGACAGCAAATCTGGAGGAGCTGTACGCCCTGACCAAAACCCGGACCTATACCCACGCCCGGGTGAGGCGGCTGGCACTGTGTGCTCTGCTGGGCCTGCGGAACCAGGACCGCCCCCCTGCCCCACCCTATCTACGGGTGCTGGGCTTTAATGGGCGGGGACAAGCTCTGCTGAGGGAGATGCGCCAACGGGCTGCGCTTCCCTTTTTTGTAAAAGCTGCTCACATCCACGACAAAACCTTTCATCGTTTTTCCGCTGAGGCCCAAAGCCTTTTCGCAATGGAGGACCGGTTTACTGATTTGTTCTCCCTCTGCTTTCCCGCCTCAAGACCCAGCGGACTGGAGTGGACCGCAGGTCCCGTTATCATCAGGTAGAGGTGGCCTTTGAGCCGCCTGCAAAGGAGCGCCTATGGAGACAAAGAGAAAAGAAATCAGACTTGGACGGGTTTGGCTGCTGGTGGGTTCTCTTGCCATTCCCCTGGCCTTGGTGATCCTCTTTGAGGTGCTCAAGGGCATTCAGGGTGTTATGAGCTGTTGGGTCTGGTCTGTCATGGCTCCGCTGGAACAGTCGCTGGGGCGGCTGTGGAGCCTGCTCCCCTTTTCCGCAGCCGAGGCCCTGACCGCCCTGTTTCTGGCCGGCTGCCTGTTTTGGCTGATCAGTTCAGTGGTGCAGCTGTTCCGCCGCCGGGAAATTCTCCGTTTCCTTCGCCGTATGCTGGCTTTGGCCGCTGCCTGGCTGTGGCTGTGGGCGGGGCTGTGCTGGTTGTGGAACGCCGCCTATTATATCCCCTCCTTTGCCCAGCGGGAGCACATAGAGACCGGTCCCTACTCTGTGGAGGAGCTGGCCGCGGTCACCGAATTTTTTGCCAAACAGGCCGCAGCTCTGTCGTCTCAGGTCCCCCGGGACGAGGAGGGACACTTCGCTGCGGACCTGTCCGGCTGCTTTGACCGCGGCCCGGACGTCTACCGGGATATCGCCCGGGAGTTTCAGTCCCTGAACATCGAGTCTGTAAAGGCAAAGCCCTTGCTTTTCTCCAGACTACAAAGTATTTTTGGATTTACCGGCGTCTATTTCCCCTTCACAGGAGAGGCCAACGTAAATGTGGATGCCCCTGCCTGTCTGGTCCCCGCCACGATTGCTCACGAGATGTCCCACCAGCGGATGGTGGCATCTGAGCTGGAGGCCAACTTTGTGGGGATCGCCGCCTGCGTCTCCTGTGACGCGCCCGTGTTTCAGTACTCCGGCTACCTGATGGGGCTGATTCAGCTGTGCAATGCCTTGTACTCCGTCTCTCCTGACACTTGGTATGAGATTTACGGGCGGTACTTCACGCCAGAACTGTCTGTGGACTGGAAGGACAACAATGATTACTGGTCCGCTCTGGAATCCCCAGTAGAGGACGCCGCCGGAGACATGTACGACTCCTTTCTGAAAAGCAACGATCAGGAGCTGGGTATCCGTTCCTACGGCGCCTGCGTGGATTTGCTGGTCAATTATTTTGCACCGAAGCTGTAAAAAGAGCTCCCAATTCGGGAGCTCTTTTCCTCATCTTCGCCCTTTTATTTCCTCCCAGTACCGTCTGGCTGCCTGCTCCGTCTTATTGTCGCCGTACTGGTAGTAGTGTACACCCAACAGCTCATCCGGGAGGTATTGCTGTTCCACCCAGTGTCCGGGAAAGCTGTGGGGATACAGATATCCCTGCTCCCGCTCCTGTCCGGCGGAGTCCGCATGGACATTTTGCAGCTGTCTGGGGACGCCCCCCGTTCTCCCCGCCCGAACGTCGGCCAGAGCGGCATCAATGGCCATACACGCAGTGTTGGACTTGGGGGCTGTGGCCAGCAGAATCACCGCCTCGGCCAGGGGCAGCTTGGCCTCCGGAAGTCCCAGTTGAAGGGCGTTGTCCACACAGGCCTTGACAATGGGAACCGCCATGGGATAGGCCATGCCCACATCCTCACTGGCGGAGCACAGGATACGGCGAATGGCGGTAATCATGTCCCCCGCCTCCAGCAGGCGGGCCAGGTAGTGGAGGGCGGCGTCCGGGTCAGAGCCCCTGAGGGACTTCATCAGGGCGGAGGCGATATCAAAATGGGCGTCCCCCTCCCGGTCATAACGCATAGCGGACTTCTGGGCGGCAGTTCGGGCGTCCTCCAAAGTGACAAGGAATTTTCCTTGCTCCCGTCTGGCAGCAGAGAGAAGCAGCTCAATGGCATTCATAGCCTTGCGAACATCCCCCCCGCAGGCGGAGGCGATGTGTTCCCATACCCCCGCTTCACAGGCCACCTCCGCCCCAAGACGTTCCGACATTATGGAAACGCCCCGTTCAATGGCAGGGAGCACATCCTGAGCGGTAATCTGTTTAAACTCAAAGACGCTGGCCCGGGACAGCACCGCCCCAAAAACAGCAAAAAAGGGGTTCTCCGTGGTGGAGGCGATGAGGGTAATCCGGCCATCCTCCATGAATTCCAACAGGGATTGCTGCTGCTTCTTGTTAAAGTATTGAATCTCGTCCAAATAGAGCAGCACACCCTCCGGGGCCAACAGGGTGCCGATGTCCGCCATGATATCCTTGATGTCGGAGATAGAGGCAGTGGTGGCGTTGAGACGGTGGAGAGGCCGGTTGGTCCGCTGTGCGATAATGTTGGCCACTGTGGTCTTGCCTGTCCCCGACGGACCGTAGAAAATCAGGTTTGGGATATTGCCTCCCTCCACAATCCGCCGGAGCAGGCCGCCTTTTCCTAAAATATGGCCCTGCCCTACTACCTCATCCAGGGACTGGGGCCGTATCTCGTCTGCCAGAGGGCGGTATGCCATAATTCCTCACGCCTTTCTTCATCTCATCAGCCCTCCAAAGACCCGCTGTAGCGTTTCAGCGCCTTTCGCCGCTCCCGCCAATCGGGCATAAGGGTGTTCATTTGGGCACAAAATCCCGGCCCGTGGTCGTGGTGGAGGAAGTGGACCAGCTCATGGAGAGCCACGTAGTTCCGCAGCTCCTCCGGGCACCGGGCCAGAGCGGTGTTTAAGGTGATATACCCCTGGGCCCAATGACAGTTCCCCCATTGACTTTTCAGGGCCCGAAGCTTCATGGACGGGAACACCACACCGTAGGGCTGTACCAGAGGATACATCCGCTCCAGAGCCTCACTGAGCCGCCGGGTGCACTCCTCCCGGGACACCGGGGGCAGAGGCTCGGCCTGCTGCGCCTTCCGGCGGCTGAGGACGTCCAAAATCCATCCGCTCTTCCCGCGGACAAAGTCATCCGCAAATCTGACGGAGCACCGCAGGGGCAGAGAAACCACAATCTCCCCCCCTGTCCCAATGCGCAGGTTCAGGTTTTTAACCGCCTTCCGGGTCAGGGTGTAGGTGAGGGGCCCCTCTGGAGTGTCCACCATGCGCAGCTGGGGCAGATTCTTTTTTACCACTTGTTCTCCACTTCCTCGGCAAACCCCAAAAAGTCTTTGATAAACAACTCTGTTCCGTCGTCCAGGAGGGCCAGACCGGTAAATTTTCCAAAAATCTGGTGCTGGTTGGATTGAACAATCCCGGCGCCGGCATGGGAGGAGCGGTCCATAATGGGGTCGAAGCGCATTTCAAACCGGCCGTCGTCGCTGGTAAACTCCCACTGATCCATATATCTCCGGCGGCGGCGGCGGCCGGGTATGCGGAAACGCACCTTGGAGAGCTTGTGGGCCCGACCGTCGTAGAACAGCATGTTCTCTGTGGCGGCGGAGGTATTGCCAAAGCCATAGCCCAGATTAAAGCCGAAGGGAATCCCGTCCAGCAGGCCGGAGGCGGAAGCCCAATACCAGGTGTTGTGGTAGGTCCACACCCCCCTGCCCCAGTCCAGCACGCCGAAGGAGTCGGCAGGGTCCAGCATATACTCGTCCTCTCCGACCGTTACCTTGCCCTTGGCCCGCAGACAGTTGATTTTCTGATTAAAGTAGAAATGTCCCGGTTTGTCAAAAGGGGTGCAGATCACCATAGACTCCTCCGGCTCGCCGGTGAGCACAATATGGGCGTCCAAGCTCTCACGGTCACGGAAGCCGTCCATATGGGCGTAGAGCACCCGCTGGTCCTCCTCCCGCCGGAACAGCAGAGAATATCCCCGGCCCCCGGAGGCGCTGTCCCCCTCCAGCGTGCTGGAGGGCATCCCTGTACTCCCCAGGGGCATCAGCCTCATGGGACTTTTGGTAATCTGGGTGTTCTCCCAAAAATCCAGCAGGGAGATGGAATCCAGGCCCATATAGCCATTGTCCGCAATGGTCAGAGCCAGGGCAAACTGGCCGTTCATCACCAGGTAGTAATCCCACTCCTTAACGCGCAGGGCGGACACTTTTATTTGATGTCTGCTGTAGATGGGCAGCAGCCTTTTTGCATACCCCGGCTCCCGCAGGTTTCCCGCCTCATCCAGCAATGGTCCCGCCTGTGTGATCTCATGCTGCTCCACTGCTGACCGCCCCCTTCCGTTCCTGCCTATTATACTGTAAAATCTGCTTTCCTGCAATCGTTTCTTTCAAGCCGTTTTTTCCTGTGGGACAGGCAAGCAGAGGCCTCTTGCCGCATACCCTTTGAGGAGCAGTGATATGGAAAGGAGTGCGGAGCATGGGACGGATTGTGGGAAAAGCGAAGTATCGGGATATCCTCCTGGGAGCCGGGCTGCTGGGGGCCGCATTGGCCCTGGTGCTGTGGCCGGAGATGTCTATGGAAGCCATGCGGGACGGACTCAAGCTGTGCGGCAATGTAATTATCCCCTCGCTGTTTCCCTTTTTCGTGCTGTCCTCTGTGGTGGTGGAGCTGGGGATGTCCCGGTATCTGGGAAAGCTGCTGGAGCCGGTGATGGTCCCGCTGTTCCGGGTGAACGGAAACTGTGCCGCCGCGCTGGCCCTGGGCTTTGTGGGGGGCTACCCTGTGGGGGCACGCACAGCCATTGAAATATACCAGAACGGCCAGTGCTCCCGGACCGAGGCGGAGCGGATGCTGGCCTTCTGCAACAACAGCGGCCCGGCCTTTATTCTGGGCGTGGTAGGGGCCGGTGTGTTCGGCAGCGGCGGCCTGGGACTGTTGCTCTGCCTCACCCATCTGTTGGCCTCCCTGTGCGTAGGGATCCTGTTCCGGTTTTACAAGCCGGGAGAACGGCCCCGGACCCGGCGGAGCCAGGGCGTCCAGTTTCAGGCGGCCAGTTTCTCCAAAGCCTTTACCCACTCTGTCACCGGTGCCCTTCAGGCTACGCTGAACATCTGCGCCTTTATTCTTTTTTTTACTGTGTTCCTGCGGATTCTGGCCCGCGCCGGAATTTTATCCGGCACAGCCAGACTGCTGTCCGCCCTGCTTGCCCCTCTGGGCCTGGACCAGACCTGGGCGGAGCGGCTTCTCACCGGGGTGGTGGAGGTGTCCTCCGGGGTGTCCTCTCTCACCGGCGGCTCTCTGTCCGGACGGCTGTCTATGGCTGCCTTTATGCTGGGCTGGGCGGGGGTGTCTGTTCACTGCCAGGTGCTGGCCTTTCTGGGAGACAGCGGCCTGTCTATGGGCACATACATGGCAGGAAAACTACTCCATGGCGGTATCTCTGCCCTTCTGGCTGTTCTGCTGTTTCGCTTCATTCCTATCAGCAGCCCGGCCTCCTTCTATCTGGCGGAACAGACCGAGGCCATTGCCCGGCTGGACTTTCACCAGGCCCTTACCCTTTCAGCTGCCGCGGCCTGGGGGGTGTGGCTGGCCTTTTTGGCGCTCACCGTCTGCGTGGTACAAAAAAACAGTGGAAAAGGACGGAGAAGTGTAGTATAATAAAAACAACAAAATGATACCAGGGAGGAGGAACGAGCCATGAAACTCTTTCAAACATCCATTGAACCCCGCTGCACCTACTGTGCCCGGGGCCGTGAGCTGGACCAGGACCAGGTGGTCTGTCCCAGAAAGGGGGTTATGTCCGCCGGTTCCCACTGTGGGGCTTTCCGATATGATCCGCTCAAGCGTGTCCCTCCCCGTCCCGCAAAGCTGGTCCTGAGCAATCTGAGCGATGAGGACTTTAAACTCTGAAAAGTATTTCTTTTCTCCAAAAACACCTGTAAAGCGGCCGCTTTACAGGTGTTTTTTTGTCATAATTTGAAATTTTCCCGGTAATCCCCGACTGTGCGACGGCATCCTACACCAGTCGCCATGCTCTTTGACGAAGCGGGTCGTTTGCAGGATTTTTTTGCGATATTTTTCTCTTTTCCAGAACGGGCAAACACTATATAATGTGCCCGTCAATAAATTTAAAGGAAAGGAGACACCATATCATGGAGATAAAGATTGCTACCCGCCAATGCTGCGACCAGACAGGAGCCCCCCGTTGCTTTCATTATTTTCTAACGATTTGTCAGGAGGAGACCACCCACCTTTGTTGTGAAAACTACGGAGTCCGTGTCTTAGAGGAGGGCGGCGGGGAAACCGTTATCCCCGCCATCACCGCCAGTGCCGCCCGCATTGATGAGCTGCTCACCCTTCTGGTGGATAATCAGGTCGGTCCTGCCGGCCTCCATGATGTGGTGGCCGACTGGCTGTGAACCCTCTCCCCTGACCCGGCGAAGGACTCATTTTTTTCCTCCGCCCATCTTCTGCATCAGAACTACCAGCAGGGCAATCAGGCCCAGCACTACGAAAATCCCCAGCATTCCCTGCCCCAGCATCTCCAGGGCCTGAAGCAAATCTGCACTCATACTATTCCCCCCTGTCAGCCTAGGTTTGCAAAGTACTGCAGCACCACGCCGCCCGCCACCACTGAGGCAATCTGTCCGGAGACATTGGCGGCAATCGCGTGCATCAGCAAATGATTTTGAGGATCGGCCTCCTGGCCAAGCTTTTCAATAACCCTTGAGGACATAGGAAAGGCGGAGATCCCCGCCGCGCCCACCATAGGGTTGATTTTATTGCTGGGAGTGAAGAGATTCAGCGTCTTGACAAAGAGGACGCCCACCACAGAATCCAGTACGAACGCCACCAGCCCCAAACACATAATCATAAAGGTTTCCAACCGGACAAACTGGTCCGCTTTCATAGAAAAGGAGATCGTAATGCCCAGTAGCAGAGTGATCAGGTTGGCCAACTCGTTCTGGGCGGTGTGGGACAGAGTGGACAGCACGCCGCACTCCCGAATCAGGTTGCCGAACATGAGAAAGCCCACCAGGGCCACTGAGGCTGGAGCCACCAGCCCAGCAATCACCGTTACCAAAATGGGGAAGAGAATCCGCATCCGCCGTGTAACGCCCTGGGGCTTGTAAGGCATCCGCATAGCCCGGTCCTGTTTGGTAGTAACCAGCTTAATGGCAAAGGGCTGGATAATGGGCACCAGGGCCATATAGGAGTAGGCTGCCACAGCGATGGCACCCACATAGCTGGACCCCAGGGTCTGGGATACCAGAAGGGATGTGGGCCCGTCAGCGGCTCCGATAATACCGATGGACGCCGCATCCTTGATGTCAAAGTTCAGCAGAACAGCGATGATAATGGTGAGGAAAATGCCTGCTTGTGCCGCTGCTCCACACAGAAACAACTTTGGATTGGCCAGCAGAGGTCCAAAATCAATCATAGCCCCAATACCGATAAAAAGCAGAATCGGCATTGCCTCGCTGGCCTCAATGCCCGTTTCAAAAAGCCACTGTATGATACCCGGAGTCTCCCCCATTGCCTCACTGAACTGGTTGATCACACCGGACAGAGGCAGGTTGACCAGGATGGCCCCGAACCCCATAGGCATGAGCAGGGCAGGCTCAAAGCCCTTTTCGATAGCCAGGTAAATGAGCAGCCCGCCGATGACATACATCACCAGCTGCTGCCACGTGATGGACAGCAGTCCATGCCATAGAAATGAAAAATCCATAATTCACGCACTCCTTTTTTCTTTATCCTTTCCAATTTTGGAGCATCTATCAAAAAAGACCTGCGCTCCGAAATTCGGAACGCAGGTCTGGTCATTTCAGGCACAGCCAGAGCGGCCTCATAGACCGCACATGCTTGTTGACTGGCGCCACGCACCCCAAAGAATGCGCTGACTACTCCCCTTTGTCGTATGAGGCATGTTATCACATCCCCCATATCGTTGTCAAGAGGTTTCCAGGACAAATTTTCCAAAGCTGTCCCCCTGCCCTCCTGCCTGGAATGATACCGCATCCCAGGCACAAAGTCACCAAACCAGCGGTTGAGTTTGGCTTAGCTATGGCTCCGGTCTTTCTGGGGCACCATGATCCGCAGGTGGGAGCCCTCTCCGCACTTGCCCTTCTCGTCGTGAACCTCAATGTCAAACCACATCTTGCGCCGCTCAATCTCCCGCAGAGTGGCTGTGGCGGTCACCTGCATCCCCACGGGAGTGGGGGCCAGGTGACGGATGTGGGCCTCCGCGCCCACTGTTGTCATTCCCTCGTCCAGATACTCCTGGGCCAGCTCCAGGGCGCAGGATTCCATCAGGGCCAGCATATTGGGAGTGGAGAGGATTTTTGCTCCCGCCGCTCCGATGCGCTTGGCGGTCATGGTGTCGTCAACCGTCCAGGTGAGACTGTGCTGGGTGGGTTTTTCCATATTTGTCAGCTCCTTCTCATTTCTTCTCGTAATAGGCCCGCAAAACCGGCTCCAGCTCCCGCCATTTGATCTCATACTGCTGGCGGTAGTCCTCCACAGAGTGGTAGGGCTGGACAATCTCCTCCTTCCCCCGACGCATGACCGTGTGAGGTTTAAAGATGTCAGCATCCGGGTCCAGGCCGTACAGACCGTCCAGCAGCTCCCGGCCCTCCTCCATATTCCGCAGGATCACCGAAACGTGAGACAGACCGTCCTTGTTGGGCGGCCTGAAATCGTGGATGTCCGCCCCGTGCTTGAGAAGCTCATCCAGCA